>JAOUDR010000392.1 GCA_029859185.1 Gemmatimonadota bacterium | reverse complement strand
CGATCAGCGGCCCCCCCTGGCGGCTGTCCTCGCCGATCCACTGCAGGTAGACGGCGGCGGGTATGCCCCGGGGCAGCGCCCAGCGCACGTCGAAGCCGCCGAGCTGGTTGCCGGGCTCGTCCTCGGGGTCGACGTTGACGCCGCGGTTGTCGCGGCCGAGGAGCAGGTTCCAGAAGGTATCGAGCCCGCAGGGCCGGTCGTCGCCGCACCACTGGGCGGTGCGCGAGATACCGATCTCGAGGCCGCGGACCGGCCGGAAGCTGCCCCGGAGGCCAAACAGCCAGGCGTCGTTGACGACGCGCTCGTCGTCGAGCAGGCCCATGAAGCTCGACAGCGTCCAGGGACCGATCCAGCGCAGCCACTTCGTCTCGAACGGCGTGCTGCCGATGCGCTGGATGCCAATGCCCGGAACGGGCCGCGCGTTGGTCGACAGGATCAGCGAGCCGTCGTGGCCCGGCCCCCACCAGCGGTCCTGCCAGCCGGCCGAGAGCATCCAGTTGCCGAGCGCCACGCCGATGACCGTGCCGTCCGGGCGGAACTCGTCGCCGTCGAAGGGATCGTTCGCATACGTCGCGCGCAGCCGCAACATGAATCTCTCGCCGGTCCAGTCGAGCTCGGCCAGCGCCTCGGCATCGGCCCGCGGCGTGTCCTCGAACGTGCGTATCACGCGCGGATTTTCGGCCAGCGATGCGCCAAAACGTACGTGCGTCGTGCCGGGGTCGAGGCCGTAACGGAGCCGCTGGCGGACGCGCTCGTAGGCGTCGCGCACCCGATCGTCGGAGTCGTCGAGATCGGCGTCGGCGAGCGCCGCGTGGACGTCACCCCAGGCAACCGGCCAGGCGGTTAGCGGGATGTTGATGATGCCGGCGTCGTTCAGCAGTTCGAGGTCGTGGCGCAGGCCGGTGTCGCCGGGGTCCGCCCAGGGGCTGGCCAGGGTTCGGGCCGGGTTGAGCAGGATCATCGAGATGAGCGCGACGATCAGCGGGAGGTCGCCCGCGGGGCGGGCTCCTACAGGGGGCGCGGGATCAGTACGCACTGCGCCATTGCAGGTAGCCGCGGAAATCGCTCGATGTCTGTCCGCTGACGTCATCCTCGGCACGCTCCATGCCCAGCCCGATATCGATCCGGCCGTATTTGAACATGCGAACGTGCACCAGATCGAGACTTGCGATGTCCTGCCGGGTCGGTGTAAGCGTGTTGGCCGGATCGGGATTGCCGCCGCGGTTCAGGGCCCCGTAGCGTACGAGGGCCTGCCACTGCGTCTCGTCGGTATCGACCAGCACGACGCCGGCCGACAGCAGGCGCGCGTCGTTGTCGGCCCCGTGGCCCACGGAGCGGCCGCGGTAGCGGTAGCCCGTCTGGTAGATCGAGTGGTTGTAGGCGCAGTCGAAACCGCTATTCGGCTCCAGCACGTCGCACTTGGTCTCCGCCAGTTCGCCGAACCAGCGGTAGGACCAGCGTCCGCTGATCATTCCTGTCCCCTCGATGCCGAGCTGCCCGAGGTAGCGGCTGGGGAACCCGCCCGCCTCGTCCTCGCCGATGGCCTGGCCGTAGAATGCCAGCGGGGACCCGAACAGCCGGCTCCAGCGCCAGTCGACGCCGGCGAGCTGGTTGCCGGGTTCGTTGTCGACGTCGATGCCCTCGCCGCCACGGTTGTCCCGGCCGATCAACAGGTTCCAGAACGTGTCCAGGCCGCAGGGCCGGCCTTCCCCGCACCACTGCGCGCTGCGCGTGAGGCCGATCTCGAGCGAAGGGATCGGCCGGAAGTTGAAGCGCATGCCGAAGAAGCGCGCCTCGGGCACGTAGCGGTCGCTCTCCATCCGGCCGAAGTGCACCGACAGGTCCCAGGGGCCGAGCCACGAGAGCCACCGCGTCTCGAACGCATCCGTGTGCATCCGGTCGATCGAGACCGACGGGATCGGGCGGGCGTTGTTGCCGAGGATCAGGCTGCCGTCCCAGCCGGGCCCCCACCAGCGCTCCAGGGTGTTCGCCGTGAACGCGTAGTTGCCGAGCACGACGCCGACGAAGGAGCCGTCGGCGCGGAATTCCTCGCCGTCGGAGGCGTCGGCGACGGCCTGGCCGTTCAGCGAAACGGCGAACAGGTCGCCTGTGTAGTTGAAGCCGAGCCCGATCTCGCCCTGCTCGCGCGGCGTGTGCTGGTAGCCGCGGATGCGGGTCGGGCTCTCCGCGACGGAAGCCTCGGCGTTGAACGTGACCTCGTTGGTCCGAGTCTCCCACCGGGCGCGAACCTCGATGCGCGTTATCGCATCGCGAACGTCCGGCGGCAGGTCGGCCGTGCCGTCGTAGCGGCGGATGTCCGCGAGGACCGGGCCCCAGGCCAGCGGCCAGGTGGTCACCGCGCCGGTGATGATGCCGTGATCGGCCAGGCGCTGGATGTCGTGCCGCAGCGCGAGGTCGCCTGCCGGCACGAAGGGGCCGCCGACAGCGATGCCCGCCGCGGATACGAGCGCCAATGCCGCCAGCAGGCGGGTTGTACGGGTGATCGGATTGATGAGGCGTTCCTGGCGTTGTTGTCGTGGGACCGGCGCGCGGTCGGGGCAATGGTAAACAGTCACGGCCTGCCTGTCGCGGGTCAGGGGTCGCCCGCGAGCGCGGGTTCCTGCAGGCATGTCGCGCGGGTCGCCCGCGAGCGCGGGCTCCTACAGGCATGTCCCGGGGTCGCCCGCGAGCGCGGGCTCCTACAGGCATGTCCCGGGGTCGCCCGCGAGCGCGGGCTCCTACAGGCATGTCGCGCGGGTCGCCCGCGAGCGCGGGCTCCTACAGGCATGTCCCGGGGTCGCCCGCGAGCGCGGGCTCCTACAACGGCTGACCTGTAGGAGCCCGTCCTGACGGGCGACCTGTCGGCGAAAGCCACACAGCATCCCAATGGGGGTAATCCCCGATCCGGGGCACAAGGCCTGCACGGACGGGGTTCATGACGATATATCTCGCAACCAAAGCGAGATCCTCGTCGCGACGGATCCCGCGGTCATAGAATCCCTTTTGCCATACCTTTCCATGACGGCCCACCAGTTTGTTGATCTGTCGCGCCGCCAGCGATTTGACAGAGTTGACACACACCGACAATGGCCGGCCCTCGGGGACGACCACCAGCCAGTGCAGGTGATCCGGCATTACGACAAATGCGAGGGATCTGGTCGAATGCGCGACACATTCGCGTTGGAGGTTCCTGACGACAATGCGCGCGCTGGTAAGCGACTCGAACCATCGGGCATGCAGGTGCGTCCGGGTAACGACGTGGAACGCATGATTCGGGAGCGAACACCGGCCGCGACGCAGAGCGCGCACGCCGGGTGACTGCCTTGCCGCTTCGAAGTACATGCGGCGTATGTTTGATGCGCGACGTCTCGCCGAACAACACGCAATTATTGGCAGCCGCACCGGATACGCGGGTCGACGAAGGGGTCGCCCGCGAGCGCGGGTTCCTACAGGCATGTCGCACGGGTCGCCCGCGAGCGCGGGCTCCTACCGGCATGTCGCGTGGGTCGCCCGCGAGCGCGGGTTCCTACCGGCATGTCGCACGGGTCGCCCGCGAGCGCGGGCTCCTACAGGCATGTCGCACGGGTCGCCCGCGAGCGCGGGCTCCTAC
>JAOUDR010000390.1 GCA_029859185.1 Gemmatimonadota bacterium | reverse complement strand
GCTCAAGCTCATCGTAGGACTCCTCGAGCCGGATCATGGGGCGGTGGAGGTCGATGGGCAGGTGGTGCACACGCTCGACCGGGAGCGCCTCACCGAAATGCGCGGCCGCATCGGATTCGTGTTCCAGTTCGCCGCGCTGTTCGACTCGATGACCGTCGCCGAGAACCTGGCCCTGGGACTCCGGCGGCGGCAGGTGGGGGAGGACGAGATCGCCGAGCGGACCGCGGACGCGCTCGAGGTGGTGGGGCTCGCCGGGACCGAACATCGGTTCCCCGCCGAACTATCTGGGGGGATGCGCAAACGGGTGGGTATTGCGCGGGCGGTGGTTCTCCGGCCCAAGTTTATCCTGTATGATGAGCCAACGACGGGACTGGATCCGGTGACCGCTGCCGTCATAGACCAACTGATGGTGCGCACGCGCGCGACCTACGGGGTGACGAGTGTCGTGGTGACCCACGACATGCGCAGCGCCTATACCGTGGGCGACCGCATCGCCATGCTGTACCGCGGCCAGGTGCGTCAGGTTGGATCGGTGGAAGCCATCCAGGGGAGCCACGACGCCGTCGTCCGGCAGTTCGTGGAGGGGCGCCCCGAAGGCGCGCTCGACGCGGAGCGGGCGATGGGAGCGGGCGCGTGAAACGGCGCGACGAGCTGGTGGTCGGCGTGACCGTCTTCATGGCGCTCGTCGTGGTGGTGGCGGGGACCTTGTGGCTCTCCCAAGCCGACCTCGCCCGCGGCGCCACGAAGCACTCGGCCCGCTTCCGCACCGTGGGCGGGCTCGGGGTGGGCGACCCGGTCGTGCTGCGGGGGGTGCGCGTCGGGCGGGTGTCCGAGATCCGCCTGGGGGAGCGCAACTGGGTCGAGGCCGAGGTGCAGATCTACGGGGACGTCGCGCTCCCGGCCGACCCAGCCATCGTCGCCGCCTCCGCGTCGCTGTTCGGCGAGTGGCAGGCGGGGATCATCAGTCTGGCGCAGGCGCCGGATGATCCGAACGTGCGCCGCGCGCTCGATGAGGCGCAGGCGGAAGGCGACGATCTCTGGCCCGGCGCCACCCTGCCCGACATCGGCCAGCTCACCGCGCAGGCGGGGCGGATTGCCACCGACATTGCCTCGGTGTCGTCCCGCATCCAGCAGGCGTTCGACTCGACCGCGGTCACTCAGTTGCAGCGGTCCATTGGGGATTTCGGCCGGGTGGCGGACCAGATTGCGTCGTTCACCGAGCAGCAGACCACCGTGCTCCGCGGGGTCGGCGAGCGGCTCGGCCAGGGCTCGGAGATTCTCACCGACGCGGCCATCAGCTTGCAGTCGTCCCTGGCCCGGGTGGATTCGGCCACGAATCAGGGCGAGTTGGCGCGGATCCTCGAGAACACCCAGGTGGCCTCCGAGCAGGTCGCGGAGGCGACGCGGGGGTTCAACGAACTCGTCGGGGCGGCCCGCGAGAACCAGCAGAGCCTGGTGCGCGTGATTCAGGCCGCGGACTCCGTCATGACCCGGATTCAGAACCGCGCCGGGACGATTGGGCTCCTGGTCGGCGACTCGACGCTCTATGTCGAGACGACGCTGGCCGTCCAGCAGCTGCGCTCCCTCCTCGCGGACATCCAGGCCAATCCGCGCAAGTACTTCAAGTTCTCCGTCTTCTAGTGGGCGGACGTCGCGCGAAGCGCGAGGTCAGCGCGGGCGGAGTCGTGGTGCGGCACGGGACGGACGGGTTCCGCTATCTCCTCATTCGGGACGGACATCGGAATTGGGGGTTCCCCAAGGGCCACCTCGACGGCGGTGAGAGCCCGGAAGAGGCCGCGCGCCGTGAGATTGCGGAGGAAACGGGTCTGCAGGAGCTCGATATGCACGAGTCGCTTGGTGAGATCGACTGGTACTTCCGGCATCGTGGACGACTCATCCACAAGTTCTGCCACTTCTTCCTCGTCTCCTCGGAGCGCGGTGAGCCCACCCCGCAGGCCGCGGAGGGGATCTCCGCCTGCGTCTGGCTCCCCTTCAGCGAGGCGGAGTCGCGCCTCACGCACGACAACGCCCGCCGCATGCTCCTGGCGGCGCACGCGCTGATCGAGGCCGGGGTACTCGACGGTCGCGAGTCGGCCTGACATGCCACTTCTGGCGCTGGTGGCTGCGCATCCGGCTTGGCGCCTGGCGCTCCGTCGGGGACTGCCCCCGACCATCCGCATTCGCAGCTGCCGCAACGTGGGGCAGGTGGAGGGGCTGCTGCGGCGGGAACTGGTGGATGCCGTCCTGCTCCGGGTCCATGAGGCAGACTGGGCGCACCCGATTCCCGCATTGCGCGAGCGGTACCCGCGGGTGCCGGTCTTCGGCTATGGTCCCGTTCGCGCCGATGATGCGCGGCGCCTCGCCGACGGGCTGGCCGGTGGAATCGAGGGGATTCTCGTCGAGGGGGTGGACGAGCCCGTCGCGGGCGAGGTGGTGGCGTCGCGGGCGGCCAGCCGGCAGCGCGAGCACGAGCTGGCAGACGCTCCGCGCCTGCTCCGTCTCAGCGAGGACGTGCAGCGACGGGCCTGGCAGGTAGCCCTCGCCGGCGCCGGGCAGCGGCTCACGACGAGCGACGTGGCCCGGGCGGTGGGCACGAGCCGGGAACATCTGTCGCGCGAGTTCGCCGCCGGCGGGGCGCCGAACCTGAAGCGGGTGATCGATCTCGCCCGGGTGGCCTGCGCGGCCGACTTGCTGCGGAACCCGGGTTACGATGTGCAGACGTGTGCGGGCGTGCTCCGGTTTGCCAGCGCCGGGCACCTGGCCGGAACCACCCGGCGCATTGCCGGCGTCGCGCCGAGCGGGCTTGGGCGGCTCGGGCCGCGCGGGGTGTTGCAGCGCTTCCTCCGAGGGCGCACGCGGAGTAGGATTTGACCCGCGGCGCCGAGCCGGCGCCGCTTGCCTTACAAGGGGCTTGTGATACTTTTCACAAGCTTTTCTCCAACCTCGACTTCTGAAACGGCTACAGTCGTATGGCGACGGATTCCATTCTCCGACCTGGTGAGTTCAAGGACGTCCTCCTGCGGGAAATCGAGGCGGCGGATCTCAAGTCGCTCGACATCCAGGAGGTCGGGTCCATCCTCGAAGTGAAAGACGGCACGGCCCGGGTGTACGGGCTCGCGTCGGCGATGTCGGGCGAGATGCTCGAATTCACCTCGTCCGAGAGCGGTACCACGATCAGCGGGCTGGCGCTGAACCTCGAGGAAGACAGCATCGGTGCCGTCATTCTCGGCGACTACCTCCAGTTGCGCGAGGGCGACGAGGTACGGCGCACGGGCCGCGTGCTCGAGGTCCCGGTCGGACCGGCGCTCGTGGGGCGTGTGGTGGACCCGCTCGGCAATCCGCTTGACGGCCTGGGCCCGATCAAGGCTTCCGCATCGCGCAAGCTGGAGTCGATTGCCCCCGGCATCGTGGCGCGGCAGCCGGTGAAGGAGCCGCTCCAGACCGGGATCAAGGCGATCGACTCGATGATCCCGATCGGCCGGGGCCAGCGCGAGTTGATCATTGGCGACCGGGGCACGGGGAAGACCGCCATCGCGGTGGACACGATCATCAACCAGAAGGGCGAAGGGGTGATCTGCGTTTACATCGCGATCGGGCAGAAGAACTCGACC
>JAOUDR010000391.1 GCA_029859185.1 Gemmatimonadota bacterium | reverse complement strand
TGGGGCCAGGCCGAGCCGAGGACCCGCGACGAGGTGAGCGCGACACCCGCCATACGGGCGGCCGCCTCGGCGATCGTGTCGCCGATGGCCCAGAGGGCACGAATCCCAGGCTCCTCGAGGTCGCGGAAGTAGTACCAGACACTCGCATGTGGAGGCACGACGTTCGGTTGATCGCCGCCGTCGGTGATGACGTAGTGCGAACGATGGCTCAGGGGAAGGTGCTCGCGCCGGTAGTTCCACCCCGCGTTCATCAGTTCCACCGCGTCCAAGGCGCTGCGGCCGCGCCACGGCGACCCCGCGGCGTGCGCGGCCTGCCCGCTGAACGTGTACTCGACGCTGACCAGGCCGGTCCCGTCCCGCAGCCCCCAATTCACGGCGAGGTTGTCGCCCACGTGCGTGAACATCGCTACGTCCGATCCCTCGAACACGCCGGCGCGCACGAAGTACGCCTTGGTGCCAACCAACTCCTCGGCCACGCCAGGCCAGATGCGGATGGTGCCGGGGAGCCCTTCGCGTTGCAGGATCGCCCGAACGGCCAAGGCGGCCGTCACCTGCACCGCGAGGCCGGAGTTATGGCCCTCGCCGTGTCCGGGCGCTCCCTCCACCATCGGTACGTGGCAGGCGACGCCGGGGTACTGTGACGCGGCGGGGATACCGTCGATGTCGCTCCCGAGCGAGATCACCGGTCGGCCGGAGCCCCAGGTAGCGACCCAAGCGGTCGGGATACCGGCGACGTTCTCCTCGACGGTGAACCCGCTGTCCCTGAGCATGCCAACCAGGAATCGCGACGACTCGATCTCCTGAAACCCCAGTTCACCGAAACTGAACAGTTGGTCCACCACGTCCGCGGTGAAGTCCGCCCGCGATTGAATGTCGCGCACCACTTCCGCCTTGAGGGTCGCAGGACCAGGCCGGCGGCGTTGTGCCTCGGCCGACGTACCGAGCATCGCGACCGCGAGCAGCGTCAGAACAAACGTCAGAGACTGGCGCATCTTTCTCTCCACCCCAAGGTTCTTCTCGGCCAACGGCCAACGGCCAACGGCCAACGGCCAACGGCTAACGGCTTCTCCACGCCTCCAACATCGCCGTCTCCTGCTCCGCGGCGAGCACATACCGCGGCTGGTCACGCAGCGTCTGCGGAACGGCGTCCGACGTCCGCCAGGCGACGGTGTCACGGGCCGTGTCGGCCAGCGGACGGTACGTCAACCCGGCCGCGATGGCTCGGCGATTATCGATCTGCATGTGGCCCAACGCGTCCCCCTCGGCCATGATCCACGGGACGGCATACTGGAGGCCCGAGGTGGAGCCGTCGTTGCGCCGCCGGAGCGGATACGCCGTGAGCCACTCGTAGTCCTCGATCCAGGTCCACGACAGCGGCTCCGCGGTGGTGGCCCCCAAGCCGTAGACGAACTCCTCCATCGTCTGCTTGCGGCCCGGGCCAACCGCGTTGAACGTCCCGCCCACACGGTCCTCGGCGAGCCGGATCACCCAAGCGATCAGGTCGCGCACGTCGATGTACTGTACCGGGTCGGTCTTCCGACCGGGAACGAGAATCTCCCCGCCCCGCGCAATCCGGACTGGCCAGTAGGTCCACCGGTCGGTCGGATCACCCGGCCCCACGATGTAGCCGGGGCGGACGATGGTTCCCCGGTCGCCGAACGCGCCGCGGACCTCGTTCTCGCTGAGCGCCTTCATCACGCCGTAACTCGGCTGCTCCTGTGGCGGATCGTCGGACAGGAGAACGGGTCCGTCCTCCGGAATGTCGGTAGTCAGATACGGGTAGAAGACGCCGGTCGACGAGATGTAGAGATACTGACTGGTGGCCTCCGCCAGGAAGCGGACCGCGTCCCGCGTCCACGGGTGTCGGTAGCCCGACGTCTCGATCACGGCATCCCAAGCCTCCCCTGCGAGCGCCGCGTATCCATCCGGCCGTTCCCGATCGCCGATCAGATGCTCGACTCGGCTGAAGTCCTCCTCGAAGAGACCGGGCTCGCGCTGACCTCGCGTGAAGATGGATACCGTGTGGCCGCGGCCGAGGGCCGTGTGCACGAAGTGCGGGCCAAGGAAGCCGGTACCGCCGAGGATGAGAATATGGAGGCCGGCGCGCCGTGGCGACTGGGCAACGAGTGAGCGTGGGTCGGTCAGCGCACCCCCGAGCGTGAGCGCGGCGGAGGTGTGCACGAGATCGGAGACGAACCGCCGGCGGGTGACCATGGCAACCCCGTTTGAAAGGAAAGCGTCGGGGAAGAATGGTACGGGAGACCGTCCGGAAGCAACTAGGGACGCACTGAGTGGACGGGATCTCGCACGCCACTCTCAACGGTGGGGCGCGAGTGAGACTCCTGGCTCGGCGCTGTCAGTGAACTGACGATGAGCGGGCGCCGCCTCAGCGGCAGGAGCGAGCCGCGGCTGTTGGCCGCGCCGTACCCTATCCCCAGGCGTCCTGCGGTTCGAGATCCGACGATGGCTCCATGAGCGACGGCGGTCCCGAGATGATCTCCAGTTGATCGAGCCAGAACGCCCCATCGTCCCGCGCCGCCACGATCATCTGCCCGTAGTCCGCCTTCCGGTGCGCGCGGTGGTACCGCATGTAGATGCGATCGTCGTCGGCGCCGACGATCTCGATCTTGCCGGTGGCGTGGGACATGGCGAACCGGGCGCGCTTGGCGAGGCCGGACACCATCCGATTGGCCTCGAGGAAGATGTGCAGGCCCTCCATGATGGGGACCTCGTATGGCTCGTTACCGGCCGTGGGCCGACCCTGGAACACGTAGTACTGCGGGCAGCCGAGGACCGACAACTCGCGGAACAGCGTCGCAAACCGATGCGGCCGGTCGTTCACGCCGCGCACGATGGGGCACTGATTGACGGTCTGGGCGCCCGCCTGTCGCAGGACCCGAATCGCCGCTGTGGCCGGCCGCGTGAGTTCACGGTGGTGGTCAAAGTGGTTCATGATGTAGATCTGCGTCCCGCTGGCGCAGGTCTCGGCGATCAATGCCGCGAGCTTCGGATCGTCGAGCACCCGGTACGGGTTGAACGCCAGCATCTTCGAACCGATCCGGATGATCCGCACGTGGGGGATGGCCGCGACGTCGCCGATGATCTGTGTGAGACGTCGCGTGCCGAGAATCAGCGGATCGCCGCCGGTGAGGAGTACGTTCGTGATCTCCTCGTGTTCCTTGATGTACTCCAGGCCCGGCCGATGGTCGATGGACGCGTCCGCGTTGTCGTTCATGAACAGCCGCTTGCGGAAGCAGTAGCGGCAGTAGGCGCCGCACACCTCGTTCACCAGGAGCAGCGCCGTGTCGGAGTACTTGTGCTGGCAGCCGCGCACCGGAGTGTAGCGGGCCTCGTGTGAGGCATCGAGCGAGCCCCAGTCGTTCAACTCCGTCTCCAACGGCACGACGAGACGCCGGAGGGGATCGTGGGGATCCTTCCAGTTGATCAACCCGGCGTAGTAACTGTTGAGTCGGAACACGTAGCGCTCGGCTACCGGTTCCAGGCGACGGCGTTCCTCGGGGGTCAGGCCGTCGAGCTGCGACAAGTGGGTGATGTATCGCACCCGCATAGAGCCTCCCACGTCGGCTCGACTCTCGGACTCGAGCATTGGT
>JAOUDR010000016.1 GCA_029859185.1 Gemmatimonadota bacterium | reverse complement strand
TCACCCCTGATCCGGCGGCGCGGGCCGGTGCTCTTCGTCGTCGTGGATTGCCTGCGCCTCGACCAGTGGGAGGTCCTGAAGGGACTCGTGACCGATCGCTTCGACGTCGAGGCATCACACTACTACGGGATCCTCCCGACCGCGACTCCATATTCACGCAACGCCATCTTCAGCGGCCTCTTCCCCCTGGAGATCGCGCGCCGCCATCCCGAATGGTGGGGCGAGCGTGACGACGAGAGCCTGAACCAGCACGAGGCGGAGTTGCTGACGGAGCAGCTCCGCGAGCTCCACGGCGAGACGATCCCGGTGCGGTACGCGAAGGTTACGACCGCGACGGACGGCGAGGAGATGCTGCGCCAACTGCCCGGGTGGCTCGCCCAGCCGGGCGTGAGCGCGTTGGTCTTCAATTTCATCGACCTGTTGACGCACGGTCGATCGGAAAGCGCCATCCTGTACGAGGTGGCCCGCGATGCCGCCGCGCTGCGGAGCCTGACGCAGACCTGGTTTACGGATTCCGCCTTGAGCCGGGCCCTCCGCGAGGCGGCACGCCGGGGCGTGCCCGTGCTGCTCACCACGGACCACGGGTCGATCCACTGCCACACGCCCGCCACGGTCTTCGCGAAGCGCGACGCGACACAACACCTGCGCTACAAGTTCGGTGACGACCTGCGGGCCGAGGAGGCCGAGGCGGCGATCACGGTGCAGGACCTTCCGGCATGGGGGCTGCCGAAGGGGAAGCTGTCCACCCGGCTGCTGCTCGCCACGTCCGATCGCTTCTTCGTCTACCCCACCAAACTGCGCGAATACCAGGCACGCTACCGCGGCGCCTTCCTGCACGGCGGGGTCACGCCGGAGGAAATGATCGTTCCGGTGGCCCTCCTGACGCCCCGCACCGCCGGGTGACATGACGCGGGCGTTCCGCCTGCTTGGCTGGCTCCGTCCGTACCGGGTGGGGTTCACCACGGCGCTGCTCCTGGGCCTGCTCGCCGCGCTGGTCGAGGGCTTCACGTACGCCCTCCTGATGCCGTTTCTCCGACTCCTGTTTGGCGCCGGCGGCGCGTTTCCCGAGGGCGCCACTCCGCTCGAAGCGGTTCTGCGGGCGACCATCGGGGGGATCCTCGGCGGTGCGCACGGCGGATCCGGGCTCGCGTTGGTCCTGGGGTGTATCGCGGCGGCCCTGCTGGTGAAGAACGCCCTGCTCTATGGTGCGGGATACTGCGGGCTCGTCGTGCAGGAGGGATTCGTCCGCGATCTGCGCGTGGCGCTCTACGAGCATCTCCAGCTGCGGGCGCTGCCGTTCTTCCGGGCGGCGCGCGGCGGGGAGCTCGCGGCCCGGGTATTGAGCGATGCTGACCAGACCCGCGGCGCCCTGCACGCGTTCGGACAGGCCCTGCGCAGCGGCGCGGCGGTCGTGGTCTACCTCGCCATGCTGGTGGCTCTGTCGTGGCGGCTGGCACTCGTCGCGGGGGCCGTCATGCTCGCCGTCACGCTGGGCATGCGGCCGCTGCTCATCGCGGTGCGGTCGCGATGGGCGCGTGTCGTGGACTCCCGCGGCTGGCTTGGCGCGGTGACCGTCGAGACGGCGGCGGCGGCACGAGCGGTGAAAGCGGCGGCCGCGGAGCGGCAGGAAGCGGATCGGTTCCGGGCGGCGGCGGAGAGCGTTCGCACGGGCGTGCTCCGCGCGGAACGCGTCGCGCTGCTCGCGAGCCCCCTGGCCGAGACCGTGGCGGCGGCGGTGCTGCTCGGGATGCTGGTGCTCGTCGGCGGCGAAGGTCGACTGCGGCCCGAGGTGTTCGTGACGTTCGTGGCGCTCGCTTTGCGCATGCTGTCCCCCATGAAGGTGGTCGCGCACTTCCCCGCGCAGCTTGCCGAGGCCCTGGCGGCGGGGGATCGGTTGTTCGATCTGCTGGATCACCCAGCGGAAGACGTGGACGAGCCGGGGGCCCTGCCGTTCCCGGGCCTGCGGCAGACGATCGAATTTCGGGACGTGTGGGTGGCGTACCAGCAGGAAGAGTGGGTCCTGCGCGGCGTCACCCTCACCGTGCGCCGTGGGGAGGTGGTGGCGCTGGTGGGGCCGTCCGGCGCGGGGAAGTCGACCCTGGTGGACCTGGTCCCGCGGTTCATCGACCCGGTGCGCGGCGCCGTCCTCATCGACGGGGTTCCCCTCACGACCTATGATCGCCACTCGCTCCGGGCGGCCCTGGGCATCGTCAGTCAGGAGACGGTGCTGCTGCATGAGACCGTGCGGGCCAACATCGCGTACGGCGACCAGGCGGGCGCCACGCAGGCCGAGATCGAAGCCGCGGCGCGCGCCGCCGGGGCGGACACGTTCATCCGGCGGCTTCCCGAGGGATACGACACGGTGATCGGCGAGCGGGGGACGCGTCTCTCGGGTGGCGAGCGCCAGCGGCTGGCGATCGCGCGGGCGCTGCTGCGCGATCCGCCGATCCTGATCCTGGACGAGGCAACCGCCCACCTGGATGCCGAAGCGGAGCGAGCGCTCCAACAGGCGATGGCACGGCTGTTGGCCGGGCGAACCGTGTTCGTGATCGCCCACCGCCTGGCCACGGCGGCGCGCGCCGACCGGGTGGTGGTGCTCGACGACGGGCGCGTCATAGAGGAGGGCGCGCCCGACGCGCTGCTCGCCGCCAGGGGGCGGTATCGGCGCCTCGTCGACCTGCAGGACGTCGCGGGCGACGGTGCATCCCCCGCCGAGCTAGGCGGGGGGGTGCGGTAGCGGGGCCTCGATGCGGGGCTCGAGCTCGAGCACCGCAATGGCGGACGTGGGGCACTGCGTGACGCAGTAGCCGTCGACGGGTGACCACACCGGCGTCGGGTCGGTGGCGACGGCCTTGCCCTCGTCGTCGAGGCGGAACTGGCCCGGTGGGCCGGCCGAGACACAGGCCCCGCACCCGACGCACCGATCCCTGAGCACCTCCACCCTCACTCTGCGGCGGGGATAGACGCCAACCGCATCCGGTCCGGGAATCGCGTTGGGAGCGTCCAGCACGGCGTGGGTCGCCCGGAGTCCGGCCTCCACCAGCTCGCTGTTGTGTCGGAAGGACAGCAACTCGACATGCCACACGGCCGGTCGGACCAGCAGTAGCGGTGGCCGGGTCCAGGCACGGAGCGCGACGTCGTCCATCCGCTGGATGCCGAGCTCGATACCGCGCGCGAAACCCGCGGCAAATCCGAGCCGCTGCACCGCCCGGTCCTGCCGCGCGCGGGCGCTCACATCCACCGCGATGACCAGATCCCGATCGGGGCGCGACGCCGGGTGGACCGGCAGATTGGCCGCGGCCGCGCCATCCACGAAGTAACGGTCTCCGATCCGGTGCGGCGGGAGAAAGCCCGGCATCGTGCAGGAGGCGATGACCGCGTCCGCGACGCGGACGTCACGGAGGCCGGGGCTCCCCCAGAACACCTGGGCGCCGGTGTTGATGTCCACGGTGTTCACGAGGAGCGGGCGCGCCAGGTCGTCGAACGTCGCGTCGCCAAGGAGCCCCCGGACAAAGTCGGCGAGCGGCTCCCGCCGGTAGATCGCCGGCGCGCGCAGGCGCCGGAGGGCCATGTCGCCGTGCGCAATGCGGAACAGATCATCGCGCTGGATCTGGTGTGCCAACAGGCGCAACTCGTCGGTGGCGGCGCCCGCACACCACGCCGCGCCGACCAGGGCGCCGACACTCGAGCCGATCACTTCGGCGGGCACCAGGTGATGGTCCTCGAGCGCGGCCAGCACGCCGACGTGCGCGAGTCCACGGATCCCACCACCACCCAACACGAGCGAAACCTGCCGCGACCGCATCACAGTCCCCTTGTCCGATCGTCCGGAAGCTACGAAGCAACCACGTGGCCGCCAGCATGCTAGCTTCCGCGCATGGTGCCCGAGCTTACGCGCCTCTGCAAGATCGAGTTCCCGTGGACGCGCGACCGGATCTACCTCAACAACGCGTCCATCGGGCCCATCCCCGTCCGGACCCAACGCGCCATCGATGGGGTCGAAGCAAAGCGGGGTGATCCGGCGCAGTTCACCGACACCGAGCTCCCCGTGATTCTGGCCCACGCGCGCGAGGCCGCCGCCCGGCTGCTGCACGCGTCGACGACCGAAATCGCCCTCGCGCCAAATACGAGCTACGGACTCAACATGGCGGCGCAGATCCTGCCGTTGCGCGCCGGCGACGTCGTGCTGGTGCCGGATGGGGAGTTCCCGGCGAACGTGTACCCCTGGATGCTACAGGCCCGTCGGGGCGTGCAGACGGAACTGGTGCCGCGGACGGCACAGGGGTGGCCCGACGAGGGCCGGCTGTTGGAGCGCGTGGCCGATCCGCGCGTGCGGGCCGTCGCCGTGTCGTTCGTTCAGTTCGCGACGGGCTACCGCATCGACTTGGATCGGCTCGGAGCCGCCTGCCGGGCACACGGGACGTTTCTCGTCGTGGACGCCATTCAGGGACTGGGACAGTGTCCCCTCGACGTGAGCCTGACACCGGTGGACATCCTGTCCTGCGGGGCGCAGAAGTGGCTCCTCGGCCCCTGGGGTTCCGGGTTCCTGTACGTGCGCCACGAGCTCGTCACGGAGCTCGAGCCCGCGTTTGCAGGCTGGATGGCGTTCCGTGGGACCGACGACTTCACCCGGCTCACCGACTACGATCCGACCTTCCACGAGGATGCCCGGCGGTTCGAGCTGATCACGCTGCCGTTCCAGGACATGGCCGGCATGACGGCCAGCCTCGGGTTGTTCGAGGAGGTTGGGATCGCGACCGTCGCCGAGCATCTCCGTGCGCTCCGGATTCCGCTGCTCGAGGCGGCGGCGCGTGGACGGTTTGCGGTCGTGTCACCGACGGACCCGCCGCACGACTGTGGCATCTGGTGTATCCAGACGGCTGACCTGCGGGGGACCTACCGGCGCCTGCGGGCCGCCGGCGTGGTGGCCTCGCTCCGGGAGGGGAGCATTCGGTTCTCCCCCCACTTCTATACGACGCTGGACGACATCGCCCGGGTCATCGAGGTGCTCGATCAGTGACCACCGATTGCGTGTTCTGCCGGATCGTCGCGGGTGCGGAGCCGGCAACCCTGGTCTACGAAGACGAGCGAGCGATCGCGTTCCTCGACCTCCATCCCGTGCACGCCGGCCACACACTCGTGGTGCCACGCCACCACGTGACGGATCTGCGGGAGTGTGACGCCGACCTCGCGGCGCACTTGTTTGCGGTGAGCGCCCGGCTGGCCCCGGTGGTCACGCAAAAGACGGACGCCGACGGCTTCAACATCTGGACGGCGGCTGGCCGGGCCGCGGGACAGACGGTGTTCCACCTGCACCTGCATGTGTTGCCCAGGTTCTTCGGCGACGTGTTCGGGCCGCGGCAGCCCAACAGCAAACCCCCGGAGGCCACGCGGGGCGAGCTGGAACGCGTGGCCGCCCGGATCCTCGCGGGGGAATGATCAGTCGGAAGGTGGGGTGAACAGGAAGCTGGACTTCTTGCCCCGGGACACGAGGTAATACCCGCCCGCCAGCGGCGTGCCGGCCGTGGCGGTTTCCGAGACCCGCTGTCCGTTCACGGCAATCCCACCCTGCGCCAGCTGGCGCCGTGCGTCACCCCGTGACTTCACGAGCGTAGAGCTGGCCACCAGCTCGAGCACGGGCGTGTCGGCCGTGATCGCCGGCGGGAGGGTGATGCTCGGAAGTTCGGTTGCCAGCAACCGCCAGGTATCGGCGTGCGCCTCCCCCGGTTCGAGATCCCCGAACAGGATACGACTCGCCTCGGCGGCACTTACGGCCGCACCGCTCCCGTGGACCATCCCGGTGACGTCCGCCGCCAACGCCCGCTGCGGTGTTCGGGCTGACGGGTCGCGGGCGTGGTCGGCCAGGAACGCCGCGATCTCGGCCTGCGGTCGCAACGTGAACATCCGGAGGTAGCGGTCCACGTCTCGGTCGTCCGTATTGATCCAGTACTGGAAGAACTGGTACGGCGACGTGAGTGCGGGGTCGAGCCACACGGCGTTGCCTTCGGACTTGCCGAATTTCACGCCCGCGGCCGTCGTGACCATCGGGGCCACGAGCCCGTGCGCGTCCGCGCCCGCCACCCGCCGGATCAACTCGATGCCCGCGGTGATGTTCCCCCACTGGTCGCTGCCGCCCACCTGCAGCTCGCACTGGTGCCGCCGGTACAGCTCGAGGAAGTCGTAGGCCTGGAGCAGCATGTAGCTGAACTCGGTGTACGAGATGCCGGCGTCCATGCGGCTCCGCACCGACTCCTTCTGCAGCATGTAGCTGACCGTGAAGTGCTTGCCGACCTCCCGCATGAAATCGAGCAGCGCGGTCTGTCCCAGCCAGTCACGGTTGTCGATCAGGACGGCGCCTGCCTCCCCGGAGAAATCCAGGAAGCGCGCCAGCTGCCCCCGTTGCCGCTCGACATTGGCGGCGACGTCCTCACGGGAGAGCAGCGGGCGCTCGGCGCTCCGGCCGGAGGGATCCCCAATCATGCCGGTGCCGCCCCCCACGACCACCACCGGTCGTCCACCCGCACGCTGCAGGTGCGCCAAGAGCATCACGGGCACCAGGTTGCCTACCTGGAGGCTGGACGCGGTGGGGTCGAAGCCCGCGTAGCCGATAATTGGCCCGCGCGCCAACCGCTCGGCCAGCCCCGGAGTCTGGTCCTGGAGCAGGCCGCGCCATGCGAGTTGGTCGAGCAGGGTTCCGGTCATGGGCGTGCGGAGAGTTCGCAGAACCGTAGCGCAGGTCCGCGGCCGCGTAAAGCGCCGTGTTGGCACGCCCCTCGGGCACCGCTACGTTTCGCGCAATGACAGGCGCTCCGCGCAAGCCGTGGTCCGAGCATCGGTGGGTCCAGTTCCTCCGCCGTCCCGACGTCCAGTGGAAGCTGGCCGTGAGCGGCGTGGTGTGCCTGGGGTTGGGGCTTGGGGTGGCGTGGGGATCGTGGACGCGGGCGTGCGCGGGGAACAACTGTCCCTCGATCGGCGCCCTCGACGCCTATCGGCCCAGCGAGGCCCTCAAGATCTACGCGGCGGATGGCCGCCTCCTGACGAGCCTCGGGACCGAGCGCCGCACCGTCGTGCGGCTCGAGGAACTCCCGCCCGCCCTGCCGGCGGCGTTCATCGCCGTTGAGGACAAGCGCTTCTTCGAGCATCACGGCATCGACTACCGTCGAATCTTCGGGGCGGTCCGGGCCAACGTCGTCGAGCGCCGGTTCGCGGAGGGGTTCTCGACCCTGACGATGCAGCTGGCGCGGAACGTGTTCAGCGACAAGCTGCCGAGTGCCAAGGAGATCCGGCGGAAAGTGCGGGAGGCGCGAGTCGCCCTCGAGCTCGAGCGCACGTATCCCAAGGAGAAGATCCTCGAGCTCTACCTGAATCAGACGTTCCTCGGTGGGAGCTTGTACGGCGTCGAGGCGGCGGCGCAAAACTACTTCGGCAAACCGGCGGCACGCCTGAACGTGGCGGAGGCCGCACTGCTGGCAGGCGTCAACCAGGTCCCCAACTACTTCGATCCGCGGCGGCGCCCGGACCGCGCCCTGCGACGGCGCAACATCGTCCTCAACCTCATGCGGGATCAGGGCTACCTCACGCCGGCGGAGGCGGAACGGTGGAAGGCCTACCCCATCGAGATCAGCTCACGGCAGGATTGGGGGGAAGTCGCCCCGTACTTCGTGGAGTGGGTGCGGCAGCAGGTCTACGCGCGGTTTGGCCCGGCCACGTTCGAGCGCGGATACCGGGTCTACACGACGCTCGATCTCGACATGCAGCGCGCGGCCGAGCGAGCGCTCGAAGCGCAGCTGCGGGCCATCGAGGCCGGAACCTTCGGGTTGTACAAGCACCCGACCTATCAGGAGTACCTCGACGCCGGCGACCCGCCCGGGGATCACAGCACCACGCCCTATCTCCAGGGCGCGCTCGTCACGCTGGAGGCGGCGACTGGGTACGTGCGCGCGATGGTGGGCGGGCGGGACTTCGAAGATTCCAAGTTCAACCGTGCCACGCAGACCCGACGACAGGCGGGCTCCACGTTCAAGCCGTTCGTCTACGCCGCGGCCATCCGCGCGGGCATCCCGCTCAGCCACATCATCGACGATGCGCCGGTCAGTCTCACGCAGCCCGGTGACAGCATGCCATGGGAGCCGCAGAACTTCGAAGGGGACTTCCGGGGTCCCATGACGTTGCGGCGGGGGTTGATGCTCTCCCGGAACCTCGTGGCGGTCCGGCTCGGCCTCGAGATTGGCGTGCAAGCGGTCCGCGGCGAGGCCCAGCGCTTCGGGATCTCGACGCCCATCCCGCCCTACAACTCGATGTTCATCGGGTCCGCGTCGGTGATCCCGCTCGAGATGGTCTCGGCCTATACGGCGTTTGCCACCCTCGGCACACGTGCGGCGCCGGTCGGGATCCTCCGTGTGGAGGACGGCAACGGCGACATCGTGTGGGAGCCGCAGGTGCGGTTGGATCGGGTCATGGATCCCGACCGCGCATGGCTCATCACCAACGCGCTCACCGACGTCGTGAACCACGGCACGGCGTATCTGGCGGTGCGGGCGAACGGCGGGTTCCGGCTGCCGGCGGGCGGCAAGACCGGGACAACCAATGACGGCACCGATGTCTGGTTCGTCGGGTTCACGCCCGAGCTGGCAACGGGGCTCTGGATTGGTCTCGACCAGCCGCAGAAGATCAAGGCCCGCGCCGCGGGGGGCGTGCTGGCAGCCCCGGCGTGGGTGGCGTACATGTCGGACGTCTACGAACGCCGGCCGCCCCCGCCGGACTGGCGTCGGCCGGACGGGCTCGTCGCACGCGAGATCGACAATACGACGGGGTACCGGTTCACCCCATTCTGCCCGCCCCAGACCCGCGACTTCGAGTGGTTCATCCCCGGCACCGAGCCGCAGGAGTATTGTCCCATCCACCCGCCGTTCCGGACGGGCATCACGCGGCATGCGCCCGCGGCGGCAGGCTACTCGCGAATGAAGAGCGGGAAGACCGGGTACTGAGCGAGCGTGTCCAGCACAGGCTGGACGCGAGAGATGCCCGGGGTGACCAGGTAGACCGCATGCCGCGCCCCACCGGTGCCGGGCACGGCCCCGAGGGCGAGCGCCTGGCCATCGGACGCGAGGTGGTACGTGGACTCGACCGCGAAGTCGAGCTCCGCTGTCGGGTGCGCGGCCGGTGCCAGCAGGGCGCGGTACTGCTCGGTGAGCAGCGTGCCCTCGATGTCCGGATCCACCACACCCACCAGCAGCGTGTCGGGTCCCTCCTGCGCAACCCGTCGGACGGCGATCTGTAGCCCATCCGAACCCCACCGTGGCCACCCGAAGATCAACCGGTTGGTGAAGCGCGACACAGCCAGTCGCCGGGTCTGGGCCGAGGCGAGCGGGTCGAGTGGGATGACCGTGGCGAGGATCGAAATGTCGGTGAGCGTGATCAGCGCAATCCGCTCGCCGTCCGGGCTGAAGGCGGGGGGGAGTACGGGATCGGCGCCGGCGAGCGAGAGCGTGTCGACCCGTCGATTGGCCCGATCGTACAGGAGCAGCGCCGCCGTTGGTGCGTACGAGACGAGCGCCACCAGGACACCGTTCGGCGAAAACGCGGCCAGCGAGAGGGATGCCGGAGCAGGCTGAATGATCGTATCGATCTGGTCGGGCTTCCCCAACGTCACCAGTGTGATGACGGTGCCATCGATCAGGACCGCGGTTCCATCGGCGGGGTCGATCCCGATCGGCACCATGCCGCGCGAGGCGTCGGCAAACGTCCCCGCAGCGGACCCATCCGTGTTGAGCAGCGTGTTCTCACCCGTGTCCTGGTGATGGACGAGGAGGGTGCGCACGCGCGTGTTCGCGGGGTCGGGCCCCGGGTCGGGGCCGTTCGCATCGTTCCCACACCCGAGGGCGGTTACCGCCAGGGCAGCGAGGGCGAGGGGGGTCCACGACTTGGGCATCATTTGCTAGACTAACTGAACCCCCAACCACCCGCAACGAAAGGCGCGCCATGAAGGCGCAGCGACACGCCGCGATCCTCACCCTGGTCCACCGGCATCGGATTGCCAGCCAGGAACAGCTGCGCGCGCTGCTCCTCGAGGACGGGGTCGAGGTCACGCAGGCGACGCTCTCGCGTGACATCCGGGAACTCGGGCTGGTGAAGGTCTCGGATCCGGAGGGCGGCGCGCACTATGCGCCCCCGGCAGCGGCGGACACCCCGCCCCCGTCCCTCGCGCCGCTCGTCGCGACGCTCATGCTGTCGGCGGAGGGTGTCGGACCGCTGCTCGTCGTACGGACCCCGGCGGGCAGCGCCAACGCCCTCGGCAGCGCGCTCGACCGCCACGCCTGGCCCGACGTGGTCGGCACGATTGCGGGGGATGACACCCTCCTGGTCATCGCCCGGAGTCCCGCGGCGCGCCGCCGGGTGGCCGCCCGCCTCGCCGGGCTCACCACCGGGGGTTGACCCGCCGGCCCGGCTCCGTATGTTTATGCACTCTATCGCATAAACATACGGAGCGGACATGGACGGCCTGATCGTATTGTCGTACTCGGGTGGCCTCGATACTTCGGCCATCGTGCCCTGGCTGAAACAGACCTACGGGGCACCCGTGCTGTGCTACTGCGCCGACGTCGGCCAGGGGGGCGCGGAACTGCTCGGGCTGGAGGAAAAGGCCGTCCGCTCGGGCGCGGTGGGCTGCGTCGTCGAGGATCTCCGTGAGGAACTCGTGACGGGGGTCATCCTCCCCACCCTGAAGGCCGGGGCCGTGTACGCCCGGACCTACCTGTTGGGCACCTCCATGGCGCGTCCCATCATCGCGGGCGGGCAGGTCGCCGCGGCCCGCCGGGCGGGGGGCCTCGCGCTGGCGCACGGCTGCACGGGGAAGGGAAACGACCAGGTGCGATTCGAGTTGACGTTCCAGGCACTGGCGCCGGATCTCCAGGTCATCGCACCGTGGCGCGAGTGGAGCTTCCGGGGACGGGAGGATCTCATTGCCTACCTGCACGAGCAGGGGATTCCGGTTCCCGTGTCCGAGGCCAAGCCGTTCAGTCGAGATCGGAATCTCTGGCACTGCTCGCACGAGGGGGGAGTCCTCGAGGATCCGGCGACCGCGCCGCCGGCGGACCTCTTCCTGCTCACGACCGATCCCGCCATCGCTCCGGACGAGCCCGAGGAGTTGGCCATTGGGTTCGAGGCCGGGGTGCCCGTCAGCGTGGACGCGGTCCCCTATGGACCGGTCGAGCTGATCGAGTACCTCAATGACGTGGCCGGGGCGCACGGGGTTGGTCGGGCCGATGTCGTGGAGGATCGGTTGGTGGGGATGAAGTCGCGCGGCATTTACGAGACACCGGCCGGGACGGTGTTGCGGGCGGCGCATCGAGAGTTGGAGCAACTGGTGCTCGACCGACGCACGCTCGCCCTCAAGGACATGCTGGCCTCCCGCTATGCCGACCTCGTCTACGAGGGCCGCTGGTGGACCCAGGAGCGCGAGGCGCTGGACGCCCTCGTCGACGTGACACAGCGTCAGGTCACGGGGACGGCCCGGGTCCGGCTGTTCAAGGGGCAGGCCACCGTCATCGGGCGGGAGAGCCCGTTCTCGCTGTATCAGTCGCAGTACGCGACCTTCGAGGCCGACGCCGTCTACAACCACGCGGATGCGGGCGGGTTCATTCGGCTCTTCGGACTGCCGGTGCGGATCGGGGCCGAAGTGCGTCGCCGAAGCGCGGCCGACCTGCCGGTCGCCTGATGGCGTCCCCAGCCCCGCCGAGCGGCGGGGACACCCCAGGGGACTCCGGCACGCGGCCGGGGTCGGCGCATCAGATGTGGGGCGGGCGGTTCCAGGGTGCGCCTGCCGAAGCACTGGAGCGCCTCAACTGCAGCCTACCCGTTGACCAGCGCCTGTGGCGGCAGGACGTGCAGGCCGCGGAGGCCTGGGCCGGTGCGCTCCGACGGGCCGGCATCCTGACGGACCTCGAAGCGGCAGATCTCCGACGGGGGCTGGGACAGGTGGCGGAGCGGCTCACCAACGGGGCTGCCGACCACGCACCAGACGAGGACGTGCACTCGCTGGTGGAGCGGCTGCTGTACGAGGAAGTCGGCACCGTGGCGGGGAAGCTGAATACCGGCCGATCGCGGAACGATCAGGTCGTGACCGACCTGCGCCTGTGGCTACGCGACGCGTTGGCCGCCGTCGACGCGGAGGTGGCCGCTCTCGGCCGGACCCTCGGGGGTCGCGCGGCCGAGGGCATCGACCTGATCCTCCCTGGCTATACCCATGGGCAGCGGGCGCAGCCGGTGCGGTGGGCCTACGTGCTGCTGGCCCACGCGTGGCCGCTCGCCCGTGATCGCGAGCGGCTCGTGGCCGTGGCCACCCATCTCGAAGAGTGCCCGTTGGGGTCGGGTGCCGTCGCCGGATCGGGGGTCGCCATAGACCGAGACGCGCTTGCGGCGGAACTCGGCTTCCGCCGCCCGAGCCCGAATGCGCTCGACGTTACCGGCGACCGCGACTTCGTGGTCGAGGCCCTCGCAGCCCTCGCGCTGGTGGGAGCCCATCTGTCCCGTCTCGGTGGCGAGTTGATGGTGTACGCGTCGTCGGAGGTGGGGTTCGTGCGATTGGCGGACGCGTACTGTACCGGCTCGAGCCTGCTGCCCCAGAAGCGCAATCCCGATGTGTTCGAGCTCGCCCGGGCCAAGGCGGGCCGGATCCTCGGCGACCTCACGGCCATGCTCGCCACGCTCCGCGGGCTCCCGGCGGGATACAGCAAGGACCTCCAGGAGGACAAGGGCTGGCTGTTCGATGCCGTCGATACCGTGCTGCTCACGCTGCCGGCCGTGCGTGGGGCCCTCGAGACGCTGACGCCGCGGGGCGACCGGATGGAAGCCGCGCTGGATGACGGCCTCCTCGCAACCGACGTGGCCGACGGCCTGGTCCGGCAGGGGGTCCCGTTCCGCGAGGCGCACGGGCTGGTCGGTCGCTTGGTGCGCGAGGCTGAGCGTGACGGTGTCGTGCTTCCCGCCGTCGCGGCGGCGCGAGCCGCGGCCATCCACCCGGCGCTCCCCGCCGTGCTCGCGGAGCTGGGAACGTGGGAAGACTCCGTCGAGCGGCGGGGAACCATGGGCGGCAGTTCGCGGGCTGCGGTCGCGCGCCAGCTCGAGGCGCTGGCGCGCGCGTTTGCCGCTCCATGGCCGCGGAGCCACGTGCCCTGACCGTGACGCCGCGGCGGCCCCTCCCCCGCTTGCGACACGTTCGGGCAACCCGGTAGACTGCATGCGGTCCACGACGAATGCTCGCGCGCGATGCGGGCGCGGGCGTCGAGGGGTTTCATGCACCTCCGCTGCCTGGCACTCAACGCCTCGTACGAGCCGCTCACCATGGTCCCGGTGCGGCGTGCGCTACGGCTTGTCATCGACGGGAAAGCCGAGATCGTCGAGGCGGATCCCGGACGCGTGATGCGCAGTGCCACGGTGACGGTCCCGCGACCGGCCGTGATTCGCCTCGTGCGCTTCGTGCACGTCCCCCGCCGGTTCCGGCGCCAGGTGACCAACACGTTCCTGTTTGCGCGGGACGAGTATCGCTGTCAGTTCTGTGGGCGCACGGGTGGCCAGCTCCGGCATCGCGAGTGTCTCACCCGCGACCACCTCCTGCCGATGTCCCGCGGCGGGACGAACGACTGGACCAACGTCGTGACGGCCTGCTCCTCGTGCAACACCCGGAAGGGGAACCGGCTGCCGGACGAGTGCAGCATGCAACCGCTGCGACCGCCCATGGAGCCGCACTTCGTGCACCTCACGTGGGCCGTGCGACGTCTGACGCCCGTCCAGTCCCGCTACATCAGACTGTTCTACGGGGCCGACACGCTGGAGACCCTCCAGGCGCTCTGAGGCGACGGACCGACGGAACCTCCACCCGTCGATCCCCCGATCCCCCGATGAAATCCCACACCCACTATCTCTGGTTCAACACGAAGCGCCGCCAGGAGATCATCGATATCACCGAGGCGGTGGCCGAGCAGGTCGAGGCGGCGGGGGTGCGGGACGGCATGGTGCTCGTTTCCGCCATGCACATTACCGCGTCGGTCTTCGTGAACGACCACGAGTCCGGTCTGTGGCAGGACATCCTGCGCTGGCTCGAAGACACGGTCGCGCCTTGGGATCCGGCGCGGTACCGGCATAATGAGACCGGGGAGGACAACGCGGCGGCCCACCTGCGCAGCGTGACGGTCGGTCATGAAGCGATTGTCCCGATCACCGACGGCAAACTCGACCTTGGGCCCTGGCAGCGGATCTTCTACGGCGAGTGGGACGGCCAGCGCCGCAAGCGCTTGATAATCAAGGTCTTAGGGGAGTGATCGTGGGAGCGGTCTCCCGCTTCTCCCGCTGCGCCCGTCATTGAGCATTCCCATAAGTCAGTGTAAATTCAACGGTTCCCCGAATTTATCGGGGGAGGTTCTTGACGACGTACCACCTTGCTGAGCGGTTCGCGGAATCCGTCGACCGGTTCGGGACAGAAGAGTGTCTCGTGGCCGGGAGGCGCCGCGTGACGTACGCACAGGTGGACGCGGAGGCGGCTGCTCTGGCGGCCGCCCTGCGTGATCTCGGGGTGGGCCCCGGCGATCGGGTGGCCGTGGATTTGCCGAATTGGGGTGAGTGGATCATCACCCTGTTCGCGGTCGCTCGGCTCGATGCCGTGCTCGTCCCCGTCAATC
>JAOUDR010000389.1 GCA_029859185.1 Gemmatimonadota bacterium | reverse complement strand
GACGCGCCGCAGCGCATGCTCCGCCGCCGTCCCGCGCCCCGGCGTGATTCCGGTGAGGGCTTTCAGCAGGGCCCAGCGCTGCAGGCTGCGCACACGCGCCGGCACCACCGCCTGGACGTCTTCGTCGAACACGATGAGCCCCGTGGCGTCACGCTGCCGGAGCAGGACCAACCCGAGGGCGGCGGCCAGGCGCTGGCCGTACTGGAGTTTGGTCAGCCGCCGCGGGGCACCGGTCCAGACCATCGAGGCGCTCGCATCGAGCACGAGCATCGCGCGGAGGTTCGTCTCTGCCTCGAACTGTTTGATCGCGAGCCGGTCCGCGCGGGCGTAGACGCGCCAGTCAAGGTAGCGGAGCTCATCGCCGGGTTGATAGGGACGGTGTTCGGTGAACTCGACGGAGAACCCGCGAAACGGCGACCGATGCAGGCCCGCGAGGAATCCCTCGACGATCCCGTCCGCCGTCAACTCGATGCCCCCCAGTTGCGCGACCTCGAACGGATCGAGCAGATCGAGACGCTCGCTCAAGGGCGTCGTCCTCGAACGGGGACATCTGGATCGCTGGCGAGCATCCTCAAAGTGGCCATCTTCAAGCAGTGCAACGGTTTATGATATCGCCTCCGGTGGCACGACGCGTGCCCTAGAATCTCGAGGGTGGGATGGTCCCGCCGGGGAGGCCTTATGCGACTGGCCAACATTCTAACGGTTTCGCTCCTCGTGCCGGTGGCGCTTGGCGTCGCGGGCCCGGATGCCCGTGCGGCGGACCGTTCTACGCCTGGCCCGGAGCACTCGCCCCAGATTACCCTGTGGACCAACCGGGCCGATGACCTGTTCGAGCGCGGCAATCGGATGACCATTTTCGTGCGCACCGACGTTGACGCCTACGTCACGCTCTTCCGCGTGAACACGGACGGCCGAGTCCGCGTGTTGTATCCCGCGCGGCCGTACGAAGACAGCTACGTGCGCGGGGCCACCACGTACGCCGTCCCGGGTACCCGCGAAGGGTACACCCTGCGCGTCGAAGAGTACCCGGGCGAGGGGTTTCTGTTCGCGCTCGTGACGCTGGATCCCATCGCATTCGATCAATTCGCGCGCGGCCCTGAATGGAACTACGCTTCGCTCGGCCTTGCCAGCCGCATCACGGGCGACCCGTACGTGCTGTTCAGCGACCTCCTGGCAGCGCTCGTTCCCGAGACGTACCCGGACTACGCGTACGCCGTGACCCCGTACTATGTCGGGGCCCGTCACGACTACCCGCGGTTCATGTGCTACCAATGCCACGCCTACGTCTCGCCGGCCGTGTGGAATCCCTACGCGCACTCGTGCATTCGGGTCGGTGTGCCAGAACCTCTCTGGTGGCGGTACCCGTTCAACACCTACGGCGGGACCGTGGTGGTCGGGCCGCCCCGCACACTCCCACCGGGCTACGTGATCGCGCCGCGCACGCCCACGGCGTCGCCGGCTTCCCCCGGCGGCCGCGGGATTCCGGCGAACGTCGCTCCGGGCGGGAGGCGGCCGGCGCCGACTCCGGTAGCAGTGGTTCCGCCGGCTCGCCGACCCACGAACCGGCCGGCGGCCACCCCTCGGACGCCCGCACGCGCCGGTCGCGACACCCCTGCCCGCGCCGGGTCGCCACCGTCTACGGGCGGCCGTACGGGAACGCCCGCCAAGGGCGCGCGTTCCTCGGGGACCAAGCCCCCGGAAGCCAAGCCCCGGACCGGAGCACCGGCGAACAGCGACGCGCGGCGACGCGTTGGGGGACAGCGCTAGACCGCAATCCGCCTCGGCTGTTGTTTTTGGGCGGGTGCCCGCATCGGGGCACCCGCCGCTTGCATCTCCGCCCGGAGCTCCATGGACATGCGACCGTTCGCGCAGTGCCTCCTCGCGCTTTGTCTCCCCCTCGCTCCCGCGTCCGCACAGCGCCAGGGAGCGGCGACCATCACCCCCGCGGACATCGCCGCCCGCGTCGGCGTGCTGGCGGACGACTCGATGGGTGGCCGGTTCACGCCGAGCCCCGAACTCGACCGGGCGGCTGACTATGTCGCGGCGGAATTCGCGCGGTTCGGCCTGGAGCCGGCGGGTGACAGTGGTGGGTTCATTCAGCGGTACACGCTGGAACAGCCGGTCCCGGATACCGCTGGCTCGTTCATCACGATCGGCCGCACGCGCATTCGGTTTGGGACCGATGCCATTCCCTGGGCGGCGGGCGGCACGGTCGAGCCGGTCACCGGAAGGACGGTGCTGGTGACCGGCATGCTCCCCCCACGTCGTGGTCTCGACCTCGAGGGCGCGATCGTGATTGCCGCAGTTGGCACCGACGGCACCGGGCAGCCGACGGCTCAAGGGCGCGCAGTGCTCCGGGCCATCACCCAGGCCAATCCCGCCGCCGTGCTCATTCCGGTGGACTCACCTGACGAGGTCTGGCCTACGGTGGTATCCCAGCGCTTCCGCACGGTGCTCGCCCCGGCGTGGCTCAGCAGCCGGGGGATTCCGCACGTCGAGGTCCGGGACCGCGCCATCGGGCCGGCGCTCGGCGCCGTGGGGGTCGATCTTGGCGTGGCCCGGCAGTCCACCGGCGAAGTGCAGACACGCCCACTCGACCTCCCGATCATCGTGGTCAGCCGTACGCGGGCAGCCGAGGCCACGACGGCCCCGAACGTGGCGGCGCTGCTCCGCGGCGCCGACCCCGTGCTTCGCGACGAGGTGATCGTCGTCAGCGCCCACATGGACCACGTGGGCGTCACCGGCCGCGGCCGGTGCCGGGCCGTGGGAGCCGACTCGATCTGCAATGGCGCCGACGACAACGCCTCCGGCACGGTGTCCGTGATCGAGTTGGCGGAGGCCTTTGCCACCCAGGCGCCACGTCCGCGACGGTCGATCCTGTTTCTGACCGTGAGCGGCGAGGAGCGCGGCATGTGGGGGAGTGACTACTTCGCGGCGCATCCCCCCGTGCCGATTGACCAGCTCGTGGCCGACATCAACCTCGACATGGTGGGACGGAATTGGCCGGATACGATCGTGGCGATCGGTCGCGAGCATTCGGACCTCGGCACGACGCTGGGGCGCGTCGAGGCCGCGCACCCCGAGCTCCGCATGACGGTCCGCGACGATCCGTGGCCCAACGAGCGCTTCTATTATAGGTCGGATCACTACAACTTCGCCCGCCGCGGTGTCCCGGTGCTGTTCTTCTTCAACGGCACGCACGTGGATTACCATCGGCCCAGCGACCACCCCGACAAGATCGATGCCGAGAAGCAGGCTCGCCTGACGCAGCTCGTGTTCTATCTCGTCGACGAGATCGCGAACGCGCCAACCCGGCCGCAGTGGGTGCCCCGAAGCTATCGGGAGATCGTGGATTCAAACTGAGAAGCGGCAGGAGGGGGAGGAGGCGCAGTGGGGGCAGAAGCGGCAGTGGGGGTGGTACTACCCTCCCTGCCCCTTCTGCCCTCCCTGCTCTCAAGCCCCAAACGGATCCTCCAACGACGGGCTCTGCGGGGTGAGCAGCTCCGCACCGTCGTCCGTGATGACCATGTCATCCTCGAGCCGCACGCCGAACTCGCCGGGCAGGTAGATGCCGGGCTCGTCGCTGAACGCCATCCCGGGGGCCAGACGTTCGGTGTT
>JAOUDR010000388.1 GCA_029859185.1 Gemmatimonadota bacterium | reverse complement strand
CTCACAGCTCGCAGCCCACAGCCCACAGCCCACAGCCCACAGCGCACCGCACACCATCCCCGGAAACCCCGACAGATCTCCTGCGTATGGATCGTAATGGGTGCAGTTGACCCGAATCCTCCCGCACGAGGCGCAACCGCATGCAATTCCAACAGATAGCTGCCTTCAGAGTACCGCTCGCGCTGGCGGTGTCGCTGGCGGCGTGCTCGTCCGCCGGCGGGAACTCGAACGGCACGTCTGCGGATCTGAAAACCGGGGTCGCCGACCGCGGCGCCATCCGTGTGACTATCGAGGAGACCGGGCTCGTCGAACCCGAGCGCCAGATCGTCGTCAAGTCGCCCATCTCCGGGGTGGTGTTGGAGTTGCCGGTCCAGGCTGGTGACGCGGTGCGCGCCGGGCAGGTACTCGCGGTCGTGGTGCCGGACCTTGCCCAGGCCAACGCCCTGTCCCAACTCCGGAGCGAGCACGTCTCCACCCAGATCGCCGTGGAGAACCTGCGGCGGGAGTACGAGCGCGCGCAGGAGCTGCGACGCCGCAACCTCGCCTCGGAAGAGGAAGTCGAGACGCGACGCACCGCGCTCGAACAGGCGGAGAACCAGTATCGCGCGGCCGACGAGCGCGTCCGCCTCATGGAGGCGAGCGGTGTGCGGGCCACCGCCGAATCGCAGTCCGCGCGTATCACCGCGCCGTCGAGTGGCGTGGTCATCGTGCGCGGCATCGAGATCGGGGAAACCGTCGTGGGCGGTACGAGCGCCTTCGGGGGGGGCACCGAGTTGTTCACGATCGCCGACCTCTCGACGTTGCTCGTCAAGGCCGCCATCAACGAGGTGGACATCGGCAAGGTCACGCGCGGTGACACCGTCAGGATCACGGTCGACGCGTTTCTCGGGGACACCGCCCGCGGCGTGGTCCGGCTCGTGCCCCCGGCCGCCCGCCAACAGGACCGCATCCGCGTCTTCGACGTCGAGATCGTGGTGACGGCCAATGCGCGGCTGCTCCGGCCCGGCATGACCGCCAACGTCAGCATCGCCGGCCCCGTGCGCGACGATGCGCTGCGGATTCCGGTGGAAGCCGTGTTCTTCGTCGAAGGACAACCAACTGCCTATCGCGTCGCCGGTGGGAGCACGACGCGCGTCCCGCTGACGCTGGGACTCACCGATCTCGCGTTCGTGGAGGTCCTGGACGGATTGGCGGAAGGCGACTCGATTGCGCTCGAGGACCCGGCAGTCGCTGCGCGGCGGGCCGCCACGCAGGGACGCTGACCAATGGCGCTCATCGAGGCGCAGGAACTCACCAAGGTCTATCAACTCGGACGCGTCGATGTTCGCGCGCTTCGCGGCGTGGACGTATCGGTCGAGCGCGGCGAGTACGTGGCCATCACGGGTCCGTCGGGCTCCGGCAAGAGCACGCTCATGCACATCCTTGGGTGCCTCGACTCGCCGACCAGCGGTGGTTATCGGCTGGATGGCGAGGACGTGGCCAACCTGCGCGGCCGAGCCCTGGCCCAGGTCCGCAATCGCAAGGTGGGCTTCGTCTTCCAGACGTTCAACCTGATGCCCCGCATGACCGTGGAGGAAAACGTCGCCCTGCCCTTGCAGTACCGCGGCGGGTACTCGCGCCGCGCGCGCTTGCGGCGCGCCCGGACGTTGCTCGAGCGGTTCGGCCTCGGCGACCGGATCGGGCACCGGCCCGATGAGTTGTCCGGTGGCGAGCGGCAGCGGGTGGCAGTGGCGCGTGCCCTGATCGGGGAGCCGGCCATCCTGCTCGTGGACGAACCCACCGGCAACCTCGACTCCGAGGCGGGAGCGGAGGTGCTCCGCGCTTTCCGCGAAGCCCACGCCGCCGGGAACACCATCGTGATGGTGACCCACGAACCGGACGTCGCGGCCGAGGCGCACCGCGGCATCCACATGGCGGACGGCCAGGTCGCCGCGTGAGCCTCCTCGAGGCGCTCCTCGTGGGGCTGGCCGAGGCGCGACGCCACCTCGGCCAGACGCTGCTCTCGCTGCTCGGTCTGATTCTCGGCACCGGCAGTATCGTGACGGTACTGGCGTTGTTCGGCGGGCAATCCAAGGTCACACAGGACTACATCGCCGAAGTCGGTGGCTTCGGCACGGTGATCGTGCGGGATCGGGACCAGTCCCAGCAACCGACGGCCCGGGAGCTCGCGTCTCGCCGACTCACCTACCGCGACGCCAAGTACCTGAAGGAGCGGGCCACGACCCTCAGCGCGGTCGCCCCCGGCTACTACGGGGACTTCGACTTCCGGGCCGGCGGGACGCATTTTCGGGGTCCCGTGGTCGGCACGACCCCCGACTATGCCATCATCAACGACATCACGCCGCTGGTCGGTCGATACCTGAGCGAACTCGATGTCCAGCGGAAGTCCCGCGTGACCGTGCTCGGATGGAGTTACGCGGACTCCCTGTTCGGCACACCGGAGGCCGCCCTCGGGCAGTTGGTCAGCCTCGACGGCCGGAGCTTCACGGTGGTGGGAGTGCTCGAACGCGAGTACTTCTCCTTCGCCGTGTGGTCCGGCAACGAGCTCGAGTACCGCAACCAGCGCGCGTACATCCCCGTGACGACCGCGTTCAACCAGTTTACGGGGAACGACGATCGACTCAGCTTCCTCACGCTCAAAGCAACCGCGCCCACCGGAGCGCGGGGCGCACAGGCACAGGTGACCGCCCTGCTCCGGTTCCGACACGGCGTCGAAGACTTCGACATCACACCCTCCGGCGCCGGCGGGAATCAGGACGCCGACTTCTTCAAGCTGTTCAACTTCATCTTCCTCGTCGTGGGCGTGGTCTCGCTCATCGCCGGCGGCGTGGTGATCGCGAACATCCTGCTCGCGTCCGTGGTGGAGCGGGTGCGCGAGTTCGGGACCCGCATGGCCTTGGGCGCCACCGGCCTCCAGATCTTCGCCCAGGTGCTCGCCCAGGTCATCGTGATCGCCGTGATCGGGGGCACCCTGGGTCTCACCCTGGGGTGGGCGCTCACGGGAACCGTCGCCTACTTCATGAAGATGCCGGCGGCCGTGACCCCGCTCCTCGCCGGCGTCGCCATCGGCACCTCTCTCGCCGTGGGATTCGTGGCCGGCCTGTACCCCGCGTTCCGCGCGGCACGGCTCTCACCGGTCGAGGCGCTCCGCTATGCCTGACCGGGGACGGGCCACACTTCTCCGGGGGATCGCCACCTGGGGCGAGTTGTCCCTCGAGGCGCTGCGCGAGGTCTGGAGCCACAAGATCCGTTCGTTGCTCACACTGTTCGGTATCGTCTTCGGCGCGGCGTCCGTGGTTTCGCTGACCTCGCTCGCGGCGTCACTCAAGGACATGGCGTACCGCGAGCTGACCCAGATGGGGATGCCGGCCACCGTGTCGTTCAGCGACCGCCCGCCTCGCGCCGATGTCACGCGAGCCGCGGACCTCCGCTACGCCGGCCTCACGCTCGCCGACGTGGAGGCGTTGCGCACGCGACCGGATCTCGACGGGGTCTACGGACACAACTTCTCGCGGCAGCTCCTGGTCACCACCGCCGCCGACCAGCGGGTCGTGCCGGTGGAGGGAGTCGATGCCGGGTACCTCACGTTCCGGCGCTACCGCATTACGCGCGGGCGCGAGCTCGTCCCCCTCGACATCC
>JAOUDR010000387.1 GCA_029859185.1 Gemmatimonadota bacterium | reverse complement strand
CCACGCGGAGCGCCTTCACGATGTTCTCCGCGATCTCGTCCTGGATGGCGAACACGTCCTCGAGCTGGCGGTCGTAGCGCTCCGACCAGAGTTGATAGCCGTCCGCCACGTTGATCAGCTGAGCGGTCACGCGCAGCTTGTTGCCTGCCTTGCGGACGCTGCCCTCGAGGATGGTCGCGACCTTGAGCTTCCGGCCGATGGCGCCGATGTCCTCGCTCTTCCCTTTGAAAGCGAACGAGGAGGTCCGGGCCGCCACCTGCAACGCCTGGATCTTGCTCAGGGCGTTGATGATCTCCTCGGCGATCCCGTCGCTGAAGTACTCGTTCTCGGCGTCGGCGCTCATGTTCACGAACGGGAGCACCGCAATGGACTTGCCTCCGGTGGAACTCGCGGGCATGCCGGGCGGTGTCGACGTCCCAGCGGGCCAGGTCAGGGCCTGGGCCAGCAGTGACGCCGTCGCGTATCGTGCCTCCGCCGGTTTCTCGAGGCACCGGAACACCGCGCTCTCCAACCACTCGGGCGTGTCGGCGCGCACCTCGCGGATTGGACGGGCGGTGTCCGTGAACAGCTTGGTGATGATGGACTGGAGGGTCGGTCCGGTGAACGGTGCCGACCCTGCCACCATCTCGTAGAGCACGGCACCGAGCGAGTAGATGTCGCTCCGCCCGTCGAGCTCCGCCTCACCGCCCGCTTGCTCGGGACTCATGTAGGCCGGTGTCCCGATGGAGGTACCCGTCTGCGTCAGGCTGTCGGCCGCGGCCGCGGTCACGGCCTTGGCGATCCCGAAATCCGTGACCACCGCCTCACCATCGTGCAGCATCACGTTCTCGGGCTTGATGTCCCGGTGCACGATCTGCTGGCGGTGGGCGTAGTCAAGCGCTGCCGCCACGCCCCGGGCAATCCGCACGGCATCATCGAGCGGGAGCTGGGGCTCCCGCTCCAGCCGCTGGCGCAGGGATTCGCCGGGTATGAACGGCATCACGTAGAACAGCAGGTCGCCGGCCTGCCCCGAATCGTAGAGCGGCACGATGTGCGGATGCTGGAGCCGCGCGGCGATCTGGATCTCCCGCAGGAACCGCTCCGGTCCCAGCGCGGTCGCGAGCTGCGGATGCAGCACCTTGAGCGCCACTGGGCGGCGGTGACGGAGATCCTGAGCCAGGAAAACGGTGGCCATGCCGCCACGGCCGACTTCCCGCTCAATGGCGTAGCGATCGGCAACGGACTGCCGGAGCTGATTGATGAGATCTGTCATTGGGGCGGAGGAAGATATGCGGAACCGGCCTGATCCGCGAGGGCCGGCCGCTCACGCCCGCCTGAAGATCTCCTCCATGACTCGCCGGCGGTATCCGAAGATGGTGCCAAGCTGCCGCCGGACGATCAGTGCATGGACGACGTCGCCAAGCGCGCCGAACGGCAAGGCGTATTCCACCCGGTCCGACACTTCCACGCCGTTCGGCACTTCGCGAAAGCCATGCAGGTGCACCCAGCGGCGATACGGCCCCCGCAATTGCTCGTCCACGAACAGGACGTTCTCCTCGTAGCGGGAAATCAACGACTCCCAGGTGAGGGGAATGCCGTTGAGGCGCAGGCGATACCGGATGCGGGTCCCCTGCCGTACCTCCTGGTCTGTGCTGCCGAGGATACGGAAATTGAGCCAGGGTGGCGTGAGTCGCTCGAGATTCTCGGGCCGGTTGAAGAACGCAAACACCTCGGGCAGCGCCCCGGCGATGACCTGGCGCTGCTCGAGGAGATGGATACTCACTTCGCGGGGTCCTTCGTCAACTCGAGATCGAGCGTGTTCCCCGCTTGCGTCCACAGTCCCACGATCTTCGCCTTGTCGGCGGAGACGGTGCCGCGGAACGCGCCATCCACGTACTGCATCTCGAACCGGAGCGAGTCCCCCGCGAGCGAGAGCGCCGTGATGGGCAGGTCGCTGGCGCCCTGATCGGGGCTGTCGAACGTGAGGTACACCTGGCCGCACGGGGCGGTGGCGAACCGCAGGCCCGCGCGCAGCACCTGGGAGCCGCCGCTCAGCAACGCGCCGTTCCAGTAGCCCAGCAGGGCGCGCGCGGGGTCGGGGTTCCCGTCGTTGCGCGCGAGCGCGAGCGGCTGCGTCGTCTCACCACGCGTGAGGGTGCCCGACAACCGTCCGTCGGTGCCCATCGCCGCGGCGACCGCCGTTTCACGTTCACCGGCACCGTATGCGAAGGTCGCGCTGTCGCCCCGCACCACCAGGTTGCGGAGCGTGTCCACCCGCATGGTCCGACCCATCACCGACATGGTCCCGCTCCAGCCGCCTGATGGATCGAGCCGCATCACCGCCCGCGCGAGCTGCTGGCCGGATCCCACCGTCCCGACCCAACACCCTGCGGGACCGGCTTGCGCCTCGGCGCCCTGGCCTGCTGCGGTCAGCATCGCGCCCACCATCCCGACCACCGTCATCATGCGCCACATGGCATCCCCCTCACCTTTGGTTCCCGTCGTTCCCGTCGTTCCCGTCGCTCCCGTCATGCCGTCCCGCCCGCCGCAGCCCCTCCCGCAACACGAACTCGATCTGCGCGTTCACGCTGCGCAGGTCGTCCCGGGCCCAGCGCTCGATGGCGGCATGGACCCGGGGATCGATGCGAATCAGGAGGGCCTTCCGTTCGGCCACGACGGCCTACCGGACCATCAGGTGTACAACGAGCCCGTGTTCACGACCGGGGTGGTCGCCCGGTCGGAGCAGAGCACCACGAGCAGGTTGCTCACCATGGCGGCTTTCCGCTCCTCGTCGAGCCGCACGATGTTCTGCTTGTTCAGCATGTCGAGCGCCGTCTCCACCATGCCGACCGCACCCTCCACGATCTTCTGGCGCGCGGCGATGATCGCCGAGGCCTGCTGGCGCTGGAGCATGGGGCCGGCAATCTCGGGGGCGTAGGCCAGGTGACTGATCCGGGCCTCGAGCACCTTGATGCCCGCCTTCTCGAGCCGGTCCTGGATCTCCTTCTGCAGCCGCTCGGCGATTTCGCCCAGGTGACCGGTGAGCGAGACTTCGTCGTCGGTATAGGTGTCGTACGGATAGTCGGTCGCCATGCCGCGCACCGCGGACTCGCTCTGAACGTGGATGTAGTCCTCGAACTCATCCACCTCGAACAGTGCTTCGGCGGTGTCCACGACCTTCCAGACCACGACCGCGGCGATCTCGATGGGCGTGCCGCGCTTGTCGTTCACCTTGAGCTTGCCGGTCTCAAAGTTCCGCACCCGGACCGAGATCTTCCGTTTCGAGAAGAACGGGTTAGCCCAGCGCAGACCCTGCAGGTGCACCGTCCCGACGTACTTGCCGAAGAGCTGCAGCACCTTGGCTTCGTTCGGGTTCACGATGAACAGGCCGGCCCAGAGCAGGATCAGCACGACGCCCGCGACCGCGCCACTGATGATGCCGACGGTGCGCTCGGCCCGGATCATCTCGACCATCCACCAGATGTTGCCCGCCGTCGCGAACAGCAGACCGGACAACCACACCAGGCCGGATGCCGAGTCGCGCTTGATTTCCCTTATCATGTCACCCTCTCGGAAGAGTAGTAGCGATATGATATCAGTATGATACCCAGTCCGCAAGGAGTGAAACTCAAATGACGATATATCGTACGATATGTCGGAGAA
>JAOUDR010000386.1 GCA_029859185.1 Gemmatimonadota bacterium | reverse complement strand
CGACGCGCCCGCACCCGTACTGGACGAATCCCGCTGCTCGCTGTGTGGCGCGTGTGGCGACGAATGCTACGCCGAGGCGCGGGAGCAGCTGGGGCAGACGATGGATGCCGCGGCGGTGCTCGACACCGTGGAGCGGGATCGGGTGTTCTACGAGGAGTCGGGTGGCGGGGTCACGTTCTCGGGTGGCGAGCCGCTTGCCCAGCCGGAGTTTCTCGGCGAGCTGCTCCGCGGTGCGCGGGCCCGCGACATCCACACGGCGCTCGACACTTCCGGATACGCGCCGTGGGTGGTGATGGACGGCCTTCGCGGCGACGTGGACCTGTTCCTCTATGACCTCAAGGCAATCGGCGAGCAGCAGCATCGCCGCATCACCGGCGTGTCGAACGCGCCCATTCTCACGAATCTCGAGCGGCTCGCACACCGGGGTCACCGTATCGTGTTGCGACTACCGCTCGTGCCCGGCGCCAACGACGACGACGAGAACATCCGGGCGACCGGCCGGTTGGCGGCGCGGCTGGGACTGGAGCGCGTGGTCGTCCTGCCGTTCCACCGGCTCGGGAGTGACAAGTACGAACGACTGGGACGCCACTACACGCTGCCGGATACCGCAACGCCGTCCGAGGCACGGGTCATCGCGGCACTGGAGATCCTGCGCAGCACCGGCGTGGCCGCCGAACGAACGGGATGAGCCCATGGCAATGACCGACCGCGTGGCCCGGTTGCGGGCCGAGAGCCTGAGCGCCACACCGGCAATCTCGGCGGAACGCGCCGAGTTGATCACGGAGTTCTATCGGACGGGGGCCGGCGGAGAGCTTTCCATCCCGATGCAGCGGGCCCGCTGGCTGGAATACCTGGTCGCGCATCGCACGATCTACCTCGGTGATGGAGAGTTGATCGTGGGAGAGAAGGGTCCTGCGCCGAAGGCGACCCCGACCTACCCCGAGCTGTGCTGCCACAGCCTCGAGGATCTCGCCATCCTCGACACGCGGGAGAAGATCCCGTTCACGGTTTCCCCCGCGGTCCGGCAGGCATACACCGAGACCGTCATCCCCTTCTGGCAGAAACGGTCCATGCGGGACCGGATGCTCGCCGAGATGACCGATGCCTGGCACGCGGCGTACGAAGCCGGCGTGTTCACCGAGTTCATGGAACAGCGCGCACCGGGCCATACGGTGCTCGATGACAAGGTCTATCGACGAGGACTCCGGGACTTCGAGGCGGATATCGACCGCCAGCTCGACGCGCTCGACTTCTTCCTCGACCCGGCGGCATGCGCGAAACGCGAGCAGCTCCGGGCGATGCGGATTGCGGCAGAAGCGATCATCACGTTCGCGACCCGGCACGCCGAGGCCGCGCGGGCACAGGCGGAGCGAGAGCCGGACGCGGAGCGCCGGCGCGAGCTCGCCCGCATCGCGGAGGTCTGTACGCGCGTGCCGGCGCACGCGCCGCGTGATTTCTGTGAGGCGCTCCAGGCCTACTGGTTCGTGCATCTTGGCGTGACCATGGAGTTGAACACGTGGGACGCATTCTCACCCGGCCACCTGGACCAGCATCTCTGGCCGTTCTATCAGCAGGGCCTCGATGATGGAACGCTCACCCGCGAACGAGCGGAAGAACTGCTCCAGTGCCTGTGGATCAAGTTCAACAACCAGCCCGCGCCGCCAAAGGTGGGGGTCACCGCCGCTGAGAGCGGCACCTACACCGACTTTGCCCAGATCAACCTCGGCGGGCTCACGGTCGAGGGGGCGAACGCGGTGAACGACGTCACGTACCTCATCCTGGACGTTGTCGCAGAGATGCGCCTGCTGCAACCCAGCGCGTCCATTCAGGTCAGCAAGCAGAGCCCCAACCAGTTCATCAAGCGCGCCGGACGGATCATCCGCACCGGCTTCGGTCAGCCGTCCGTCTTCAACACCGACGCGATCGTCCAGGAGTTGGTGCGGCAGGGGAAGTCGGTGGCCGACGCCCGCGCGGGTGGATCGAGCGGCTGCGTCGAGGTCGGCGCGTTCGGCAAGGAAGCGTACATCCTCACCGGCTACTTCAATCTCCCCAAGGTCCTGGAACTCACGCTGCACGACGGTGTGGACCCGCGCGACGGACGACGCCTGGGACCCGCGACCGGAGACCCGACCACGTTCGCCACCTTTGATGAACTGTTCGGCGCGTTCCGCCTCCAGCTGCGGCACTTCGTGGACGTGAAGATCCGCGGCAACAACGTCATCGAGCGGCTGTACGCCGCGTACATGCCCGCCCCGTTCCTGTCGGTGCTGACCGATGACTGCATCCCGCGGGGTCGGGACTACAACGACGGCGGCGCCCGCTACAACACGTCGTACATCCAGGGCGTGGGCCTGGGGACCATCACCGACGCGCTCGCGGCCCTGCGGCATCAGGTGTTCGAGCGGCGGGCGGTGACGATGCGCGAGCTGCTCGGCGCACTCGACGCGGATTTCGTGGGAAGTGAACGCCTGTGGCAGCTGTTGTGGAATCGCACACCCAAGTACGGCAACGACGACGATGCCGCCGACGACATCATGAAAGCGGTTTTCGAAGCGTACTTCGAGGCAATCGATGGTCGGCCGAACACGAAGGGGGGCACGTACCGCATCAACCTGCTCCCCACCACCGTGCACGTGTACTTCGGATCGGTCACCGGCGCCACACCCGACGGACGGCGACGCGGGATGCCCCTCTCCGAGGGCGTGTCCCCCGTGCAGGGCGCAGATCGCCACGGACCGACGGCGGTGCTGCGCTCGGTGGCCAAGATGGACCATCTCCGCACCGGGGGCACGCTCCTCAACCAGAAACTCACGCCCCGCGTGCTGGCCACGGACGCGGGACTCGACATGCTGGTCCACCTCGTGCGCACGTATTTCCGGCTCGACGGCCATCACGTGCAGTTCAACGTCGTGGACGCGGAGACGCTGCGCGCGGCGCAGGCCCACCCGGATCAGCACCGCGACCTGATCGTGCGGGTCGCGGGTTACAGCGACTACTTCTGCGACCTCGGCACCGCACTCCAGGACGAGATCATCGCCCGCACGGCGCACGACGCGCTGGATTGACCGCGTGTGGAGGTCCTGGGCTGAAAGCCCAGACTCGGCCAAGCCACCGCGTCCTGAAGGCCACCCACCGCCACCCTGGGATCACCCTTCAGGGTCTGGTCGCTCGGCCGAGCCCGCGCTTCAGCGCGGGACTCAGCGTCCTCCCGAATCAATCCGTCAGGTGTACCTTGGGATTTACCGTCACGCTGCCCCGATACTCCAATCAGTCTTGTCCGCAAGGTGTCCCGACCATGCGCCGTTCCGTCCTGCTCACGCTCGTCGCCCTCGCCTGCCTCATGCTCTGGATCGTGCTCGCGTTCGTGCGGCCCATGCCCAGCGGATGGGTGCACGTGCCGCTGGTTGTGGCGGTGCTGCTTGCCGTGCGCGCCATCGTGGCCGCGGACGATGAGCGGGCGGGCGGCGCGTGACCCTGCTCCCCGGGCGCTGGCTCGCGGAGGCCGGGGCGGTGGGGGTGGGTGGCTTCGTCGGCTCGCTGCTTCGGTACTGGCTGAGCGGCGCCGTCTATGCCCTGAGTCCGTCGCCCCGGCTGCCCTGGGGGACGCTCGTGGTCAACGTGCTTGGCTGTTTCGCGATCGGCTTGCTCGG
>JAOUDR010000385.1 GCA_029859185.1 Gemmatimonadota bacterium | reverse complement strand
CTCCTGAGCGAGTAGCCCCCCTCGAGGCTCCGCACCAGCCAGCCGACCGCCATGCCGCGCTCACCGATCTCCTCGGCGATCTGCGCCAGGGAGAACATGAGATCCGCATCGGTGCCGACGTCGCGGCCCATCCGCTCGAGAATCGCGCGCGCCTCTTCCCGTTCTCCCACCACCGCGTACGCGAAGCCGAGATTCGAGAGCGCGAGTGTCTCCGTCGGGTCCACCCGCAACTCGGCCTGCGCCAACTCGATGCAGCGGCGGAAGGCTGCCAGCGCCTCGGCCTCCTGTCCGGGCAGGCGTCGCAAGGCGTCCCCCAGGTTCCGCCACAGCAGGGCGTCGCGCTCCTGCAACGCGACCGCCTGACGGAATCGCTCCGCCGCCGAGGCGTACGCCCCCTCGAAGTACTCGACGGTGCCGAGGTTCGAGAGCGCCGCGGAGTTGGGCTCGATGTCCACCGACCGCTGGAACATGGCCTTGGCCTCGTCCCACCGGTCGAGGAAGAAGTAGATCGCGCCGGCATTGCGGAACACGGTGCTGTTGCCCGGCGCCAGTTCGCCGGCCCGCGTGTAGAGCGCCGCGGCTTCGGGGTACCGTCCCTGCGCGTAGCGCAGAAAGGCGAAGGTGCTGTACCCGCGCCAATAGTACGGTTGCTGCGTCGTCAGCGTCGTGAGCACCTGCTCGGCGTCGTCGAAGCGCCTCAGCCGCTGGTAGGCCTGCGCCATCTGCCGTTGTGCAGTCGTGTGGTAGGGATCGAGCGCGAGCGCGCGCTGCGCGCTTGCGAGGGCGTCCTCGGGCTGGCCCATGCCGTTGCCGATGAGGGCCAGCGTGGCCCACACGTCGGGCAGCGAATCGTCGAGTGCCAACGCTTGCTGGCTTGCCGCCATTGCCCGTCCGACGAGAACCGTGTCGTGGGAGGCGTCGTACTGGAGCCAGTAGGCCTCCCCCATCCCCGCGTAGGCAAGCGCGAACGTGGAATCGGTCGCGAGCGCCGCGGTGAACCACTCGATGGCGGTGGCGAGGTCCGCACTCGTCCGGTCGGACCGCTGGAGCACGCCGCGACCCTGCACGTAGAGCTGGTACGCGCGAGCGTCGCGTGTCCCGCCGCGCGTGGGCGCGGCGAGTTGTGGAGTGGGCGCGGTGAGTCCGATCATGTCCAGCGTCTGCGCAACGGTGCGGCCCTGCCATGCGGCGACATCGGTGATGGGGGCCTCGATCATGCTCGATCGGAGTTGGCGGAGCGAGATGGCATCCACGAGGTTGAGCGTCAGCCGAAGCACCGTGCCCGTGCGCTGGAGGCTTCCGGTGATCGCGTGCGTCGCATTCAGCTGCGCCCGTGCCTTCGCCGCCGATCCGATCTCCAGCTCGCGGATCTCGCTTGGCGGAATCACCCAGACCGGCGGATCGGCGTCGCGCGTGAGCTCGGTGAGGCGGCTGGCGAGAATCTCTACCAGCCCGTCTCCGAACGCGCGGGTCTCGGCGTCGTCGCCGATGGTCGTCAGCGGGACGACAGCCAACACCCTCGTCGCCCCACCGCCGGCCGGCCAGGCTCGCCATCCGAGCCAGGCAAGCGCGGCGATCAGCACCACCGCAAGCCCGCCGACCACGGGTCGGGCACGCCGCCGCCCGCCGCGGCGGACGGCGGCACCCATCATGGTCCCCGCCGTCGGGGTCTCGAACGGTTCCAGGGCGTGGACGATATCCTGGGCCTGCTGCCACCGTTCCGTCGGCTGTTTCGCGAGGCAGCGCATCACGGTGCGGGCGAGCGCGTCGGGTACGTCCGGGCACAGCTCGCCAATCGGTGTCGGGTCCTCCGTCAGGTGGGCCGCGAGCAGCGCCTGCGGCGTCTCGTTCGCAAACGGCGGTTTGCCCGCGAGCAACTCGTACGCCATCACGCCGAGCGCATAGAGGTCGGCGCGGTGGTCCACCAGTGGATCGGCGGCAATCTGCTCCGGCGCCATGTAGGTCGGCGTGCCCAGCGAGATGCCCGCCGAGGTGAGCGGCGAGGTGCTCTTGGCCTGGCTCACGGCTTTCGCCACGCCGAAATCCGTGACGAGCGCATGGCGCCCGGACATCATCACGTTGTCGGGCTTGATGTCTCGGTGCACGACGTCCCGGGCGTGAGCGTGGGCCAGGGCGTCCGCCACGTCGTGCAGGATGTGGGCGACTTCCATGGGCGCCAAGCGCCCTTCGCGCCGCAGTCGATCGCGGAGCGAGTCGCCTTCCACGTACGGCATGACGTAGTACAGCAGCCCGTCCGCTTCGCCCGAGTCATGGAGCGGCAAAATGTGCGGGTGCTGCAGCTGAGCGGCGATCTCGATCTCGCGCCGGAAGCGCTCGGGTCCGAGCACCGCGGCCAACTCCGGCTTCAGGACCTTGAGTGCCACCGGGCGCCGGTGCTTCACGTCCTCCGCCAGATACACGGTCGCCATGCCGCCGGCACCGACCTGACGTTTGACGTCATACCGATCCGCCAGGGCGGCGCGAAGCCGGTCGAGCTGTGTGGCCATAGGAAGCCAAGATAGACGGCCGTGATGCCGGGAGCGAGGAACCACGATTCGGCGGTGCTTTCGTCTCGCGTGGTCCTCCGCCATCTTTCCAGTCAATTCGATGCAATCCACCGATCCCCGGCGCGGTCACCGAATCGCACCGTACCGAGCTATCGCGGTCACCGCCGTGGCCGTCGCCCTCACCCTTGTAATCGTCGTGGGAGCCCAGGTGACCGACTGGAGACGCGACCTCACCACGAACGTGGCGGAGACGTCCCCGGACGCCGTTGATTCGCTGCTCCGGCCGCTGCCGGTGTCCGCCCCGCTGGAGGAGGCGACAGCGCTTGTCATTGGCGCCGTCCAGAACCTGCCCCGCTGGGCCCTCGTCAGCCGCACCGATGGGCAGGACGGGGTGCGCCTCGCCTTTACCAGGACGACGCGGCTCTTCCGCTTTGTGGACGACGTGACCGTGTGGATCGACGATCGCGGGGACGACCGCCTCATTCGGGCGCGGTCCGCCTCGCGGGTGGGGAGCGCAGACCTGGGGCAGAACCCGCGCAACCTGCGCGAGCTGTTCACGGCAGTGCGGGCCTCAACTCCGGTAGGCCGAGATTGAGCTTCCTCCGGTAAGGCACGCCTGGCGTGAATCGCCTGTCTTCTGTATAGTGGCGACGATTGGGGAGCCGAGATTCCGTTGGGGTCGGCGCATCGGCGCTTTGACCCATCGGCCACGGGTGTGAGGGAGTGCGATATGCTGGACCGACCGCAGCGCCGTATTCGGTTTGTGGAGTGTGAGATCGACCGCGTAGACAACGGCTTCCACGCGCGCGTGGTGTTGGCGGATGGTGATCAGACCACCGTTTCGGGAACGGCGGATCGGGAGCAGGGCCAGGACGCCGACCTCTGGTGCGCCGCCGACGCGACGGTGGCCGCCCTCCGGGGGCTGCTCGATCTGAGCCCGGAGGCGCTCACCCTCAAGGAGGTGGTGCAGTTCCAGATCGAGGGGAGCCCCGCGGTGGCGACGTCGCTTCGGGTATTCGTCGACGGGAAGAAGCGCAAGCTCTTCGGCCTCACACAGGCCGACGACGACCGCGGCCGGTCGGCGGCGCTGTCGGTGCTGAATGCCACGAATCGTTTCTTTACGAACGGATAGGCGGGATACGCGCCCGATCGATGGT
>JAOUDR010000015.1 GCA_029859185.1 Gemmatimonadota bacterium | reverse complement strand
AGTACGTCGACCTTGTAGACCTCGGCCTTCAGGAGCTTCTTGCGCACGGCGTCCGTCAGCGACTTCCCGGCGGCGACGAGCACCTCACCGGTGTCCTTGTCCGGCACGTCGAACGCCAGGATCTGCTTGTCCTCGAGCTCCCGGACGGTGGTGGGCCGTTCGTCGTCCCGCAGGTCGATCGTGGTGTAACGCGCGAACACGCGCAGGCCGTTGATGCCCGCCCGCCGGAACGCGTTGTACCGCTCCGTGGTGAGCTCGTCCCCCTCCCGGGCGAGCGGCTCCTCGCCGCCCTCTGGATCCGGCACGTCCTCGGCCAGCGTTGCGCCGATCACCTCGCGCCGCAGCACGCGCTCCTCGAGCTTCTGGGTGAGGTCGAGCGTCTTCGAGGCGTAGAACAGGCGCAGGAGATCGCCGTTCGACCCGTACCCGAGCGCCCGGAGCAGGGCGGTGGCCGGGAACTTCTTCTTCTTGTCGATATGGACGTAGATCACGTCGTGGATATCGACGGTGAATTCCACCCACGACCCCCGGAACGGGATGATCCGCGCCGAGTTGAGGTGCTGCCCGTTGGGGTGGGTCGTCTCTTCGAAGACCACGCCCGGCGACCGGTGCAGCTGGGACACCACCACCCGTTCCGCCCCGTTGATGACGAAGGTCCCGAGGGGCGTCAGGATCGGCAGCTCGCCAAGATAGACTTCCTTCTCGATGATGTTCTTCGGGCGCCGGCCCCCGCCCTCGAGCTCCTCGAGGATGACCAGTCGGAGCGTCGCCTTGAGGGACGCCGAGTAGGTCATGTCGCGCTCGATGCATTCCTCGACGGTGTATTTGGGCTCACCGAGGGCAAACGCCACGAATTCCAGCGAGTAGTTCCCGTTCACATCCGCGATGGGGAACACTTCGTGGAACACGCGCTCGAGGCTCAAGTCCTGATTGGCCGCGGCCTCGCCCGACGCGAGCAGCGCCTGGAACGAGCGTGTCTGAATGTCCAGGAGGTGGGGCATGGGCATCCCCGCCTCGAGTTTCGAAAACGAAATCACCGGCAACGTGGTCATCAGCCGTCCTCATCCAGCGCGAATGGCCCCGCGCGCCCCCGGTCCGTGAGACCGGGGGGCGTGGACGGGGCGTGCGTCACGAGCAGGGTGTATGTGCGCCGTCGTACGTGGTGCATACCGTTCGTGCTGAAGTTGGGAGTGGTACGCCTGGCCACGCTCGTGGCCACGCGACGACCCGCCTACTTCAGCTCGACGGTCGCACCCTGCTCCTCGAGCTTCTTCTTGATCGCCTCCGCCTCTTCCTTCGACACGTCTTCCCTGACGGTGCTTGGAGCGCTGTCGACCAGGTCCTTGGCTTCCTTCAGGCCGAGGGTCGTTACCTCGCGCACGGCCTTGATGACCTGGATCTTCTTGCTGCCCGTGTCGGTGAGCACGACCGTGAACTCGGTCTTCTCCTCGGCGGCCGGGGCCGCGTCCCCGCCTGCCGCGGGGGCCGCCGCTACCGGCGCCGCCGCGATCGTGACGTTGAACTTGTCCTTGAATGCCTCGATCAGATCCGCCAACTCCATCACCGACATGTTGGCGATCGCCTCGAGGATTTCGTCCTTGCTCAGACTCGTGGTGGCCATGATGTGACTTCCCCTTACCAGGTTACGCAGACTCGGACCGCTGCGAGCGGAGCGCCTCGAGGGCGCCAACCCATTGATACATGAGCCCGTTGGTCACACCGAGGAACGCCTGAAGCGGCGCCTGCAGTGCGCCGGCGAGCTGGCTCAGCAGCTCGGTCCGGGACGGGAGTTTCGCGAGACGCGAGACGTCTTCCGGCGTGACGGGTCGTCCTTCGACGAGCCCGATCTTCACCTGGAAGCTCCCCGCCTCCTTCTGAAAATCCGCGATGATCTTCGCCGCGGTGACCGGGTCTTCGGCGAAAACCCAGCCGGTCGGACCGGCGAGGGCGTCGTCGAGCCCGGTGATGTCGGCCTCCGCGAGCGCCCGCTGCGCCAGCGTGTTCTTGAGGACGACGTACTCGAGCCCCGCCTGGCGGAACCGCCGGCGGAGGTCGGTGACCTGCTTCACCTTGAGCCCGGTGAAGTCCGTGAGATACACGTTCGGCCGTCGCGCAATGCGCGCCCGGATGTCCGCGACGATCGTCGACTTCTCGGTGCGCTTCATCGGTACTCCGTGGTGTCCACGGGGACGCCCGGTCCCATCGTGCTCGAGACCGTCACGGACCGGAGGTACGTGCCTTTGGCCCCGGTGGGCTTGGCCCGGACGACCGCGTCCACGAACGCGTGCAGATTCTCCGCCAACTGGTCGGCCGAGAACGAGATCTTCCCGATCGGGCCGTGAATGTTCCCGGTCTTGTCCACGCGGAACTCGATCTTGCCCGCCTTGATTTCCTTGACGGCGCGCGCCACGTCCATCGTGACCGTCCCCGACTTGGGATTGGGCATGAGGCCGCGCGGGCCGAGGATCCGGCCCAACTGCCCGACCTGCCCCATCATGTCCGGTGTGGCGACGATGACGTCGGTATCCAGCCAGCCGTCCTTGATCTTCTGGATGTACTCGGGTCCGATGCAGTCGGCGCCGGCCGCCTCGGCCTCTTTGGCCTTGTCGCCCTGCGCCACCACCAGCACGCGGACCGTCTTGCCGACGCCGTGCGGCAGCACCACCGTTCCGCGGACGATCTGGTCCGCATGGCGGGGATCCACGCCCAGGTTCAGGGCGACATCCACGGACTCGTCGAACTTGGCAAACGCGGTATCCTTCACGAGCGCCAACGCCTGCGGCGCCGCGTGGGGTCGCGTGCGGTCAACCTTGGCCGCCGCGGTGCGGAACTTCTTCCCGACTCGCATTATTCCACCACCTCGACACCCATCGACCGCGCCGTGCCCGCGATGATCCGCATGGCCCCGTCGATGTCGTTCGCATTCAGATCCGGCATCTTCTGCTCGGCGATCTTGCGAAGCTGGGCCTTCGTGACCGTCGAGACCTTGTCGCGGTTCGGCGTACCGGAACCCTTCTCGATCCCCAACTCCTTCTTCAGCAGCGCCGCGGCAGGCGGCGTCTTGGTGATGAAGGTGAAGCTCCGATCGTGATAGATCGTCACCTCGACGGGGGTGGTCATCCCCGCCTGGTTCTGCGTCCGCGCGTTGAACTGTTTGCAGAAGTCCATGATGTTGACACCCTGGGGACCCAGAGCGGTGCCAACGGGAGGCGCCGGCGTCGCTGCACCGGCCGTGACCTGCAGCTTGACGAACCCAATGACCTTCTTCGGTGCCATCTCATCCTCTCATGCGCCGGGACCGTGTCCCTGGCTCCCACGTGACCCCGTGGTTGGGGAACTGCGTGCCGACCGCCTCAACCCTGCCCACTCGCAACGGGATCCCAACCACCCCGCCCCACCGCTCCACGGGAGCAACGGGATATCCCGTCATCCCGTTTCTACTCTAGTGCCCCCGCAACTGCAGGTAGTCCAACTCGACCGTCGTCGGACGACCGAACAGACTCACGCTCACCCGCACCTTCCCCTTGTCCGGCAACACCTCTTCGACGGTGCCGCTGAAGTCGGTGAATGGCCCTTCCATGACCTCCACCACCTGGCCGACCAGGAACGGGATCTCCTCACGGGGCGCCGACTCCGCCACCGGCTCTTCGATGCCCAGCAACCGATTGACCTCATCCTGCCGCAGCGCCTGCGGCGTCCAGCCCTGACCGGCGAACTTGATCACGCCCTGGATCGCATTGATGACGTGCAGCGTCTCCTGCGTCAGGACCATTTCCACGAGCACATAGCCCGGAAAGGTCTTGCGCTCCACCGTCACCTTCTTGCCGTTCTTGATCTCGACCTCTTCGCGGGTCGGGACCAGCGCCTGCCGGATGAGCCGCTCCTCCGCCGGCCGGGGATCCTGCACGATCTTCCGCTCGATCAGCCCTCGCACCTTGTTCTCGTGCCCGGCCGTCGTCTGGATCGCGTACCATCTCGCTTCCATGGCCACTCCGATCACGTGAACATCCGACCAAGGACGCCGATCAGCAGCTTCGACGAGATCACGTCCATGATCCCGATGATGATGCCCACGATGATCACGAAGATCGACACGACCACGGTGGTCCGCCGCAGGTCGAGCCACGTGGGCCACGTGACCTTGCGGATCTCCGCGCGAACGTCACGCAGATACTCCATGGTGCGCCGGGTCGACGCGACGACTTTGCTCACGGTTACTTGGTTTCCTTGTGCTGCTTGTGCGTCCCGCAGCGGGGGCAGAACTTCTTCCACTCCTGCCGCTCCGGATGCTTCCGCCGGTTCTTCGTCGTGACGTAGTTCCGGTCCTTACACTCGGTGCACTCGAGCGTGATGTTCTCGCGCGGCATGCCTGACTCCTCGAATCCTCACTCGGCCCGACTGCCACCCGCCACGAGCGGCAGCCCGTTCACCACCCCACACGACCCGCGGCAGCCCCACCCGGCCCCACCACCCCTCCACAGCAGCACCGGCTGCATGTCCTGCGGTTCCTGCCCCTGATCCAGCAAGAGCTCGCGATGGGGATTGAACCCATGACCTCGTCCTTACCAAGGACGCGCTCTACCACTGAGCTACGCGAGCCAAAGCGGGCGACGGGACTCGAACCCGCGACCCTCAGCTTGGAAGGCTGATGCTCTACCAACTGAGCTACACCCGCGAGCCCTGCGCCTTCCTGCCTGCCACTCCTGCGAGGTCCGCTTCCGTGACCCCGGTGCTCATGGTGGGGGAAGGATTCGAACCTTCGTAGGCGTTACGCCGGCAGATTTACAGTCTGCTCCCGTTGGCCACTTGGGTACCCCACCCAACTGCCCTCCGAACCCGCCGAAACGACCACACCCCGGGGGCGGACGCATTACGCCATCCGCGCCCGTGGCGAGCCTTGTAACGTAAATCGGGACAAGGGGAAGTCAACCCGGCCGAGATCGCGGGCCGCCCTCCCCCGCCCACCGATCCCCCTTGACGCCTGGTTGACGCCCATCTGGCATCGTGGCACCAGGCCTTACCCGGGGGAACCAGTGGCCTACCGACGATCCAAATGGACACTCGGCGTGGCGGCCGTGGCGGCCGTAGGGGCGGGCTGCTTCGGCAAGACCTACTGGACGCCAACGCTGGCGTCACCCGAAGCGGTCGCAAGGACGGTCCCCGGCACGGTGAAAGTGCACCTCCAGTCCGGCGAGCTGGCGCTGCTGCGCGTCTGGCAAGCCGACACCGGGACCCGGCGTCTTTCTGGTCTCGGAACCTGGTTCAACGCCGCCCGGCAGCCGGTGGATTCCGGCCGGGTCTCGATCCCGTTCGACTCGATCGCCCTCGTGGAAACCCACCAGGCCGACGCGGCGCACCCCTTGGGCCTGTCCGGCCTCGCGGTCTGGACCGCAATCATGGCTCCGCTGACCGCCGCGTGCGTCGCCGATCCGAAGTCGTGCTTTGGCTCCTGCCCGACGTTCTACGCGCGCGACACCGCCACCATCCCACAGGCCGAGGGGTTCTCGGCCAGCTTCGCCCGGGCCCTGGAGGCCACAGACCTCGACGCACTCGGACCCGTCGGGGCGCGAGACGGGCGTGCCTTCGTCGTGCGCATGACGAATGAGGCGCTGGAAACGCACGCCGTACGTTCCCTCTATCTCCTCGCCGCACCGCGACCACCAGGGGGACGCACGTTCGCCACGACCGACGGCCGGCTGCTCCCCACGACCGGGCTCACACCCGCCGTACGGTGTGCCGGCCCCGAGGGCGACTGCACGAGGGTGGTCTACGCGCTTGACCGATCAGAGCGACGGTCGTTGGCGGACTCCATGGACCTCGCGGCCCGCGAGACTGTGAATCTCACGTTCCCCGCTGTCTCAGGACCGGCCGCCCTGGTGTTGGCGGCCCGCCAGACCCTGGTCAGCACTTTCCTCTTCTATCAGACCATGGCGTACTTCGGGCACAACGGCGGGGCCTGGCTGGCCGGGCTCGAGCGGGCCGGTCCGGCGGGCGGCCCCGCGGCGACCGGCATGGCGCGCGTGCTCGGCGGGATTGAAGTCTTTGTTACTCAAGGAGATGCGTGGACTTCCGCGGGCGAGTACGCCGAGGCGGGACCGATCGCGACCGATGTCCAGGTCTTCCCTCTCCCCTCCCTGGGCCATTCCAGCGATTCCGTCCGGATCCGACTCAGGATGGCCCGAGGGGCATGGCGGATCGATTGGATAGCACTGGCACGCGTTGGCCTCCCGGTGACTGCGGTGCGCCTCGAGCCCGCGGTCGTGCTTCGCGCGAGCACGCCCAACCACACCGCGTTGCACGCACTGCGCGACACCAGTCGATATCTCGTGACCTACCCCGGTGACACCTACCGGGTCGAGTTCCACCTGCCCGACGCTGACACGGGGTGGGAGCTCTTCCTCGAGAGTCGCGGCTACTACTACGAGTGGATGCGCGCCGAGTGGCTGCGCGAGACCGATCCGGCAATGGCGCTCCGCGCCATCCACGATCCCGAGGGCATGCTCAGAGCCCTTGCCCCCGTTTTCAAACAGGTCGAACCCCTCATGGAGCGGCGGTTCTGGGACAGCCGATTTGGGAGGTGACGACGATGTTGCGCTTCGCACCAGTCCTTCTGCTCAGCCTTGCGACGACCGGTACGGCGGCTGGCCAGCGCCCCTACACCCCCGGGTCTCCGTTCGGCGCCGACGTCGTGCTCAAGCCACGAAAAGGCCGCGCGGCAGGGCCCACCATCCAGGGGGAGTTGATCGCCGTGAGCCCCGACAGTCTCTGGCTCCTCCAGTCATCCACCACGATCGCGGTACCACTGGCCGAGGTTGGAGGTGTCCAGATGCGACGTTTCCACTCAGGTGCCTCCGCGGCCCTGATCTGGGGCCTGGTCGGAGGGCTGGTCTCGGGTGGCCTCCTGACCGCGGCCTGCGCCACCGTGGAGGACGCCAGTTGCGGGGGGGTCATGGCCTTCTCCCTCATCACATGGGGTCTCTGGGGCGGGATCGGGGCCGCGACCCTCGGCAGTTCGAGCACCCGGACCTTGCCACCGTCGGAGGGAGCACTCCGGGGATACGCGCGGTTCCCGCAAGGGCTGCCGGGCGACCTCGAACGGCGCACGTTCCGTCTCGGGGTACGGGCGCCCTTGCCACAGCCGTGAGACCCGGCCGGTGAGAAGGAGACCGGCGTGGACGACGGCCTGGCCGGTCTTGCGCCCATGACCATCGGCGGCAGAGCGTCACGATCACCTGCGGAGCCCACGCCATGAGCGGCATGGTCATCCGCGGCGGCGGCACCGCGCCATCCTCCACGCGGGGTCGAGCACAACGTCGAGCATGACGGGACGGTCGAGCCTGCGACGCTCCAGATCGTCATGACGCTCGAGGCCTGACGACGTCGTTCCGCCAGGTAGACGACGGGGCGCCGGACGAGCGTAGCGCCGGCTCTACATGCCGTGCGGGTTCGCAGGCCGGAGGCCGACCGCCCCCATCAGCGTTCCCGCCTGCATCCGGATGCGCTCGGCGGCATGCATGGCGTTGGACAGATCTCCCTGGTCGAAGGCGGTCACCGCCTTCGCCAAACCCACCGTCAACGAGTCCACCTGCGCACGCGCGTCGCGCACGTCGGCCGCCGTCATTCCCTGTGGGTACCTGCGCGCTCGCGTCACTTCATCCAACCGCGCCCCCAGGGCGGTGAGCATGGCGCGCACGCTGTCCTGCATCATCGGCCACTTGGCCGCCGCCTGGGCCTTTCCTTCGGTGATGGTTGGGGCCATCTGTCGGGCCTGGGCCGCGGCCTCCTGCGCCTTCGCAACCACCGTCGGCCAGTCTTCCGCCTCGTAGGCGGTGCGGGCCGCGCCATAGGTCTCCATCACCGCATTGAACGCGTCCGGTGCGAACCGCATGGCGTCCGCGTGCTGCGCGGTGATGGCACTCTCCGCCTCCTTCAGGGCTGCATCCGCCTGCTGCTGGGAGGCCGCGCAGGCACCCAGCGCCACCGTCCCCACCAGCACCGTCATCATGCGTAGGACCTTCATCCCATCCTCCAACTGTCCGAGACAAGCGGCAGCGCCGGACCGGAGTCGGGCCGGAGCGCCGCCGGAATGCTAACGACTCGGCGGGGATTCCCAAGCGGGGCCGTCGGACGGCCATCTTGCGCGCCTTGGTGGCGGGTTGCTATCCATGCCGAGGCTCACGCGGGACCTGGACCGTCCGTCAATCAGGAGTTGCGCCATGACCGCCCCGCGCCGTCTCTTCGTGGCCGTGATGCTGGCCACCCCCCTTGCGTCCGCACAGGGCCAGGTGGCGGAGCGCTACGTCGGCCTCACGGGTGGTGCCACGCTCAGTGACGTCTCGGGCGGCGGAGTCAACGGATCGTCCCGATGGGGCGGCACGGCGGGTTTGATCGCGGGCACCGTCACGTTCGACTACAGCTTCGTCGAGATCGGGCCGTCGTGGATGCAGGCGGGTGGCGAAGGACTCCGCCTGGACTACATCGATGTGCCGATCTTGATCGGTGCGCTGGTCCCGATCGGTGGGCGCGACATGATGTTCCGATTGTATGGCGGGGTCGGGATCGGCTTCAAGCTCGGATGCAAGACCCCGGGAACGACGACTCTGGCCTGCGACCTCGCGAAGGGTACCGTCTGGTCACTTCCCGTCGGGCTGGCCTTCGCCAAGGAACTCTCAGGCGGGAAGTTCCTAGGTGTGGATGCCCGCTACGGCGCTCCCCTGTCTGACGCCTTCGCGGTTGGTGGGCGGGTCCGCCCGTGGCAGTTTCGCATGATCTTCGGGACGCCCATCGGGCGGTAGTCCCACCGCATTGGTCCGGCCGGCCCCGGGGGGGGCGGCCGGGCCGCCCCCCCTGTCCGACCGTTCCACGCTTGCCCGCGCCCTGAGCGGGGCGCACCTTTGCCCGCATCATGAGCGGCCTCTACGACGACGTCGCCGCCCGGCTGCAGGCCGGGCTCCCCGAGCGCTACACGCTCGAGCACGAGCTGGGGCGGGGAGGTATGGCCGTCGTGTACCTCGCGCGCGAGCGCCATCCAAGCCGTCAGGTTGCCATCAAGGTGCTCGACCCCATCATCACGGTGGGTATCGGCCGCGAGCGGTTCCTGCGCGAGATCGACTTCGTCTCCAACCTCACCCATCCGCACATCGTGCCCATCTTCGCGGCGGGGGACGCCGGCGGTCTGCTGTATTTCGTGATGCCGTACGTGGCTGGAGAGAGCCTTGCCGAGCGCATCCGGCGCGAAGGCCGCCTGCCGATCTCCACGGCGCTGCGCGTGGCGGTCGAGATCGCGCAGGCGCTCGAGTACGCCCATCGGCGGGACATCGTCCACCGCGATATCAAGCCCGAAAACATCCTGCTCCACGCCGACTTCGCGCTCGTGGCGGACTTCGGGGTTGCGCGGGCCTTCCGCGCCGCGCGGGAAGACGAAATCACGGCGGACGGTCTGACTCTTGGCACCCCGGCATACATGAGTCCGGAACAGGCTGCCGGTGTCGGCGAGGTGGGCCCCGGTACCGACATCTACGGCCTGGGCTGCGTGCTCTACCACATGCTGGCCGGCGAGCCCCCGTTCGGCGAGGGTCCGTGGGACCGGGTGATGCAGCAGCAGATACGCGCGGCCCCTCCGTCCCTGGTCGGGCGCGTGAGCGGCCTACCGGTCCCCGTGGCCGCAGCCGTCGAGCGGGCGCTCGCCAAGGCCCCGGACGATCGGTTTCCGTCGGCCGGGGCGTTTGCCGCGGCCCTCGACGAGCAACGTGCGGGCATGACGAGCGGCGAGCGCTCCACGATCCCAGCCCGCGGGTGGCGCCGGTACACGATCGTCTCGCGACTCGCCATTCTCGCGCTGGTCGCCGTGGTCGGGATCCTGCTCTTCGGGCGGTCGGAGGCACCAATGCCGCGCTCGCTTGCGGCCGCCCCACCCGGCTACGCCGACTCACTCGTCGTGCTGCCGGTCGAGAACCTCACGACCGATTCCGCACTGTCAGCGCTGGCCGATGCCATGACCTACGAGGTTATCGCCTCCCTGCATCGCGTGCCGGACCTGAAGGTGCCCGCGTATGCATCAATCCGCCGCCTGCCGGCGTCGCTGGGGCCGCGGCAGGTCGTGGAGCGCCTAGGGGCGCGGCTCGTGCTGGCGAGTACGCTCCGCCAGGTGGGCAATACCGTGCGCCTTGACGCGGAACTCCTGGTCGGCGGGACCGATGAGATCCTGGATAGTGAGTCGTGGGTGGTGGGACAGGTCGATGCGGCGGGCATCGAAGGGGGGCTGGTGCGCCGCCTGGTCGAGTTGGTGGCGCGGGGGACCGGACTCTCCGCTGATCCAACCCGCATCGCCAGTCTCGAGGGACCCGGCTCCGAGGCCTATCTCCTGGGGAAGCACCTGCTCGAAAGCCGAACGCCCGTGGCCATCCGGCACGCCATTGACCACTTCCTCGAAGCGGTGTCGGTGGATTCCAACTACGCGGCCGCCAACGAAGGTCTCTCGACCGCGTACATGCTCGCGTTGTTCTATCGGTACGAGATCGGCCTCGACGGCTATGATGCCGCGGCACTCGCGCTCGCCGCGGCCAACCGCGCCATCGCGCAGGATCCGATGTTCGCGGCGGCCTTCAGTGCCCGCGCCTATGTCACGAGCCGCGCCTACGGCCCTACGGATCGCGCGGCCCGCGATTTCGCCCGGGTCCTCGAGTTGACACCGAATGCCAGTCAGGCGCGGGCGTGGTCGGCGGCCGTCCTGTATTGGGAGGGCAAGGTCGAGGAGGCGATGGCCAACGCCAGGCTCGCTGCCGAGCTGAGCCCGCTCGTCCCCTCCGTCCAGCTCGGTATCGCCATCCAGGCGTTACCGCTCCGTGACTACGACCTCGCGATCCGGACCGCCCGGCGCGCCACCGAACTCGAACCGGCGCTGGTCGAGTCACGCGCGGTCGAAGGCCGGGCGCTCCTCTTGGCCGGGCGTCTGGACGAGTGTCTCGCGATTGCGTTCGGCCCCCACGCAGCGATCCGCGCCATGTGCCTCCATGCGGCCGGCCGGGAGGCAGAGGCGGTGGCCATCACGGACTCGATTGCCCACGCAGTCGAAACGGGGACGCTGGGCGACACGACGTACACGGACATCATCCGGGCCGACGGGCTCGCATCGTACTACGCGTGGACGGGCGATCACGTGCGGGCCATTCGGTGGCTCGCGTACGCCTTCGCGCGGTCGCCCATGGGCGTGGATCGGCGCGTGCTGGAGAGCGCCATCTTTGACGGACTGCGGGCCGATCCCGTCACGGCCAGACAACTCCGGGCCCTGACCGACGCGGTGTGGCCCAGGGTCGCGCGCAACCCGCACGCGCGGAGCCGCTGAGCCGCGGAGCCGGTCCCGGCCGACACGACGCGAGCGACGGGAGGCGCGCTCGTCACCCCCCATCGCCCGTCGTCGCCCGGGCCGCGCTACCGCGTCTGCTCCCGCTCCAGATTCAGCTCGGCGATGTTGGCATCCCACCGCTGGTCACCCAGCAGGTGCCGCACGAAGTACTCGGAGCGGAGCCAGAACCAGTAGTCGCTCATGCTCGCGTACCCGTGCCGCTGGCCGGTGAACATGAAGAAGTCGAACCGCTTGTTGGCCTTGATCAGCGCATCCGCCATGCGCAGGGTGTTGGCCGGATGCACGTTGTTGTCGATGTCGCCGGTCGTGAGCAGCAGATGTCCCTTGAGGTTCCGGGCGAGATCGGAGTTCCGCTCGATCTCATATACGAACGACGTGGTGTCCCCACGAGTTACTTCCTTGATCCCGTGGTGCTTCTCCGACCAGTTCAAGTTGTAGACGTCGTTGTTGTGGTTGCCCGATGACGACACGGCCACCTTGAAGAAGTCGGGGTAGACGAGCATGGCCGCGGTGGACATGAAGCCGCCGCCCGAGTGCCCGTAGATCCCGACCCGGTCGATGTCGATCCAGTCGTACCGGTCCCGCAACTGCTCGATGGCGGTCTTCTTGTCGGCCAGCCCGTAGTCCCGCAGGTTCCCATACCCGTAGTTGTGATACCACTTGGACCGAGCCGGGTGACCACCGCGGTTGCCGATCGTGATCACGATGAAGCCGAACTGGGCAAGCCCGACCTCGTTGGGCGCGGTCGAGAACGCCTTGGCAACCGCCTCCGTCTGCGGCCCCGGGTAGACATAGGCCACGATGGGATACTGCTTCGTGGAGTCGAAGTCGAACGGCTTGTACATGACCCCGTAGAGATCGGTGACCCCGTCCGCCGCCTTCACCGTGTACGGCTCGGGAAACTGGAAGCCGGCGCCCATCAACTTCGAGAGGTCGGCCACTTCGAGGTCGAGGATTTTGCGTCCCGTCGTCGCGTCGAACAGCGCCGCGGCGGGAACGGTGTTGACGCGGGAGTAGTTCACCACGACGTACCGGCTGGACTCGCTCATCCCCGATGCACCGAACCCTCCGAAGCCACCCCCGCCCCCGCCGACGCGATGGTCGAAGTCGCCCGGGGTCAGCAGGGTCAGACCTCGGCCATCGAGACCGACGCGATAGAAGTGCTGCAAGTACGGGTCCTCGCCCGGCTCGCGGCCATTGGCGGTGAAGTACACCATCCCCCGGGTCTCGTCGACCGCGGTGATCCCTTCGACGTGGAACGCCCCTTCGGTCAATCGGCCCTTCGGCGTCCCATCTGACCCAAAGCGATAGAGGTGCGCCCAGCCGTCGCGTTCGGACCACCAGAGCATGTCACCGGAACTCAACAGCTCGAGGTCTTCGTGCTCGACGTACGTGTTCAAGCGCTCCTCGATGAGCACCGTCACCTCGCCTGTGGCGGCGTCTGCTACACAGACATCCACCTTGTGCTGGTCGCGGCTGCGCCGCCAGAAGTACACCTGGTCGCTGTTGTCGGCCAGCCACAGCGTTCGTCGCGGCTCGTCGCTGTCGGGGTAGATGAACTGACGCTGCGAGAACGTCCCGAGCCGGTGGTCCTTGAAACGCTCCGTCTTGACGGTCAGCATGGTGCGGCCGGCGAGGTCATAGACCAGGAGTTCCTGCTGCGTGACGTTGGTGTCGCCCGGCATGTCGTATTTATAGGTCTCCAGCTTCGGTCGCTTGTTGCCGACCGAGTGGATGACCCAGAGATCACCGACCTTCCGCTGGTCGCTGCGGACCAGCGCAAACCGTCTCCCGTCCTTGGACCAACTGATGTTGGCGCGCTTGCGCCAGTTCTCACTCTTCTCGCGCTCGTCGTCCGTGTCGCCGAAGTCACGCCCGCCGTAGCTGTAGTACTGCTCACCGTCCGTCGTCAGCTGGACTTCTTCGGTCTCGATCTTCTGATCGGCGCTGTCGGCGGCGGCCCCTTCCTTCCCGCGGCGGGCATCGAGGATCTTCTGATACTCCTCCCGCGTCATCAGGGTCAGGTTGTGCTTGCGCATGAAGACGATCGTGTTCCCGTCAGGGGACACGTTGGCCCACGAGGGATGGTTGTCTGGTGCCTCCCAATCGGCCAGCTCGCGCAGCGCCTGCGTCCGGACGTCGTACTGAAAGTGGAAGACCTTCTTCTTGGTCCGTGGCGGTCGGCGCCGCTGCTGCCCCTGCTGCTCACCCTCCTGACGCTGGCCCCGCTCCACCTCGGCGTCCTTGGTGGTGTCGTCCTGGGACGACTCGACCTCGAACTGCAGGGTGTTGGCATCCAGGAACTTGATCTGGCGGATCGGGAGGTGCTGGCCGTCCCACGGATCCTTAGTGATGCGCGTCAACTCCGCCGCGATGCGGTCGTTGTCGAAGATCTGGCGTTTGGTGCCGGCAGCGGGATCCACCAGATTGAAGAACTTCCCGGCCGACGTTTCCCATTCATACCAGAACCGCTCGCTCCCTTCGATCCATCGTGGCGAGACGGATGTGCTGTGCACCAACGGGCGCACCTTGTATGGAGCGAACCGGGCCGCGAGCCGGTAGTTGGCCGTGGGGACGGATTTCTCCGCCAACGGCCCCTGCGCGCCGAGGGGCGCGACCATCGCAACCAGGGCCAGTCCTACGAGCCATCCGGCCCGCCGCCGCGGCGCGGTGTGAAGGACTCTGCGGGCGCGGACGGATACCAGCGGTACTGAGCGTCGGGCCATGCGTCGTGCCTCCCCTGAGAAGACCTGCACTGGCTGGTGATGTGAGCACTTCTGGTACGCACGACGGGCACCGGTCGTTGGCGGGGAGGGCCCGCCCGCTGCAGGGCGAACAGCGCCCGCGGGAGCACAGCACCCTAACGAAGGCCGCTCGCGCGCCCGTTAGGGAGCGATCACTTGATAGGCGAGCCCGCCACCGGATCGGTCCAGGATGATGACGGTGCGCGACTCGCCCGCCGGCACCGGGATGGTGTCCGTGAGGAGCAATGTGTCCCTCAGCACCGGGACGCCGTTCTGGCGTTGGCGCGAGCTCACCAGCACCGTCCAGTCGCCCGGGTCGCTCTCCGTGTAGGGCGTGATGTCGCGGAAATTGTGCGGGAACATGAAGGTGATCGGCGTCCCCCAATCGGGCTGGGTCCGCCAGATGTCGATCGCCGGCGCCAGGTCGGCAAAATGCAACGCTCTGAGCTTGCTCCGGTTCGGCGGCACGACCGCACCCGTGTCCGTGAGCACCCACGGATTGAGTACCGTCGCGGAGTCGATGGTGAGGATCGTGAGGCTGTCGCCGACGGCGAGGGCGAGCACGTGCGTTGAGACCGCCGCCGTCGTCCCGGACGGACGGAAGCCGATCGCCCGCCCGCCGTCCGGCATGGGGACGAACGGGCTCACCATGCCGGCTACGAGTCCGGCGACCACGGTGCTGTCGTCGACCACGACGTCGATCGCGGGGACGCCCACGACCGTGTGGAGCACCCGCAGCGCCGCCGTGAGCTCCGGCGGATTCCCGTCGACGGGCTCGTCAATCACCTCGCCGCGACAGGCGACGAGTCCGAGCCCCAGCACACACAGTACGACTTCCCGCATCGTCCCCTCCAACATGCCGGCCCGCTCCGGGGCATCAGGCCAGCGATCTGACGTCGAGCGGGACGCCCTTCCGCTCGTCTCGGACGAGCTGGATCGCCCCCGTCGA
>JAOUDR010000384.1 GCA_029859185.1 Gemmatimonadota bacterium | reverse complement strand
CGGAAGCTTGTAGGTGCCCTTGGCGACCACGTCTGCCGGGGCGAGCACGTACTCGGCATACCCTCCGGGCAGACGGACCGTGATCTCCGTACACTGGGGATAGTGCCCATGTCGGCAGTAGTGGCATTCCATGCAGGGGACCTTGGGCGCCGTGAAGACACGATCCCCCGGTTTGAAGTCGTTCACACCAGGGCCGCACCGGACTACTTCCGCCGCCACTTCGTGACCTTGCACCAGGGGGGCTCGTGGCAGACGGTACCACTCCACGACATCACTGCCGCAGATGCCGCAGGCATGGACCTTCACCAGCATTTCGCCACTGGAGGGCTCCGGGGTAGGGGTCTCCTCCAGGCGCATATCCTGGTTGTTGAACCACACGGAGACCTTCATGCGGCCGGTTCCGCCCGTCGGGAATCCCGCACTAGTGTGCCTTCAGGTCGCGGTACAGCTGGAAGGCCTTGTCGGGAGTCTCCCTGTCATGGACCACGGCCCGGACGGCCTGAATCATGGCCGTGGGATCATCGGCCTGGAACACGTTCCGTCCCATGTCTACCCCGAAGGCGCCCTGGTCGATCGCCTTCCAGGCAATCGTCAGGGCATCCTTCTCCGGGACTTTCTTCCCTCCGGCGATCACGATCGGCACCGGGCAGGTCGCCGTGACTGTTTCGAAGCCCTCTTCGCAGAAATAGGTCTTGACCACATGGGCTCCGTTCTCCGCACACACTCTGGAGGCCATACTCAGATATCTCGCGTCACGAGTCAGTTCCTTGCCGACAGCGGTGACGCCGAGGGTGGGGATCCCGAACCGGGTTCCCTCGGACACTGCCTGGCAGAGATTGCTGACCGTCAGCGCTTCGTACTTCCCGCCTACGGAAACCATGACGGCCATCAGGGACGCATTGAGGCGAATCGCGTCTTCTACGTCTACGCCGATCACCTCGTCATTGAGCTCGGTGAGTACGGTGGAACCGGCGGAAACCCGCAATGAGATGGGCTTGTTGTAGATCGGGGGAATGGCGGCCCGCAGCACACCCCTGGTACACATCAGACAGTCCGCGTACTCGACGATGGGCAGGATCGTGATGTCGATCCGTTCCAGGCCCGAGGTCGGACCCATGATGTATCCGTGGTCGAAGGCCAGCATGACCGTGTTGCCGGACTTCCGATCAAAGACCCTGGAGAGTCTGTCCTTCATTCCCCACTCCAGGCTATTGGAGCCTTTGAGCGCATAGACGGGATTCGGGATGGGGACGCCGATGCCGTAGGTCTTTGCGTCGGTATTTCCTTCGCTATCTGCCACTGAACGACTCCTTGAGCAGCGGGGAACTCCCTTGAATCCGGGCGGACGTCATGACTCAGAGTCAGGACAGTCAGAGGTCGTGACTCGTCGTCGGGCGGGTGTCGTACTGCGGTGTCTGCTACGCGGCGGGGGCGCTAGGCCACCGTCATGATCCTGCGATCCTTGACCAAAATGCGGCTCGCCCGGCGGCAGCGCAATCAGTCGCAGGTTCGGGCTACCTAGGCCGAGTGGTTCTGGGGTTCCGCGGATCTCGCGCGTGCCGTGACGCGGAATCCCGCGGGCCATGGGCAGGCAGGACAGCCGTGCGGCACTCACGTGGGCCGCAGCAGCAGCTCCACGTCCGTCATCCCCGCCATCAGGTGGTCGATGGCATCGCCCACGTCGGCGGCCGCTGCCAGATCGGTCGTGAGCCCCTCCACGGTCCCCGTGCCCGCGGTCAGACGCAACAGGCCGAGCCGCACGGTCTCCAGCGAGGCCACCGCCTCTGCCAGGTGTTTCTCCGCGGTCTCCCGTGCGTGTTTCAAGTCGGTGGGAATCTCGCTTCCGGCGGCCCGGGCCGCCGCGTGCGCGTCGTTCAACATCTCGAGCGTCTGTCGGAGCGTTTGCGCGTCCGCTTCCAGTTGCCGCACGACCGAGGACACGTCGCCCAGTCCGGCGCGGATCTCCTTTGGCAGTTGCTCGCACAGGGCGTCGATGGCGAAACCGATTTGCAGTTCGGTGGGGCGATGTGTCGGACGCGTCGGCAGCGCCTTCTGCTTGAGCCCGATACCGGCCACCTTGAAGAGCCACTTGGCCAGCGTGCCTTTCCAGAACTTCAAGCGACGCTCTGCCTTCTGGTCGATGCGCCCCGCCCTGAGGTGGGTGCCAACAGCCAGTGAGACAGACCCGGCCACAACGGAGCCTGCGGAAATCCACATCCACGCATCTACGTTGGGGAGCAATCCAAACAGGCCCGCGAAACTCGCCAACAGGCCACCTCCCGCTGCCATCGCCGCGCGGAAAGCGGTCTTCTCCGCCGTGGAGGCCTCCACGCCGTGGCTGTAGGCCAATTCCTCACGCCGGCGCTCTACCTCGGTCCGCAGCGCGGCTTGGAGATCTGCTCGAGTATGTCCCGACGCCAGGAGCCGACGGATGCGATTCGTCGCAAGCGCAAGCGGTGGTGCGAGGATAAACGAGCCGTACGCTGTGACGAAGGCTGCGAGGAAGCTCAAGGCGTCTGCTTCCAGGGCAATGAACACCGCCGGCGTGGCCATCGCGATGGAGAACACGAAGTACGCGACCCCGTCACCGGGCAGGTCGATCGGATCGTTGATGAAATTCCGTACCGGGACCGGTACGTCGCGCCGCTCACGCATGGCGGCGTCCACCGCATCGGAGAACGCCGCGGCCGTCTCGAATCGCGCGTCCGGGTCCTTCGCCAGGCATCGATCCACACAGCGTGCCAGGCGACTCGGCACGTGGGGGGCGGCGGTCTTCAACGGTGGTGCCGGATCGTCCCGCTGCTGCCGCAGCACTTCGTGGACGCGTTCGTGTTGGAACGGCAGGCTCCCCGATAGCGCGTAGAATCCGACCACGCCCATCGAGTAGATATCGCTGCGCGCATCCACGCCTTCGCCCCGGGCCTGCTCGGGGCTCATGAACTCCGCGGTACCGATGATCTCGCCGACGCCGGTCGCTGCCGCGCCCTCCAGCAAGCCGGCGATCCCGAAATCCGCCACCAGCGCGCGTCCCGTTCCCTCCTCCAGCAGGATGTTGTCGGGCTTCACGTCGCGATGGACCACGCCCTGCGAGTGCGCGTACGCCAACGCCCACCCGACTTCCTTGAGCACCCGGGCCCCCTCGGAGGGCGGCAGCGGGCCGCGACGATGCACGCGCTGACCGAGCGTTTCTCCCGCGATGTACGCCATCGCGAAGTAAACGAATTCGCCGATCTCATCGACCGCGAAGATGGGGATGATGTTCGGGTGCGACAGCCTCGCGGCGGTACGCGCCTCGCGGAGGAACCGCTCGCGCAGGTCTGGCTTGCTCGCGAACGCGTCCGGCAGGACCTTCAGCGCCACCGGTCGGTCCAGCTGCACTTCCTGGGCGAGGTACACGATGCCCATGCCGCCCCTGCCGAGCTCGGCGTCCAGGGAGTACTTCCCGGCGAGCGCCTCCTGGAGCGCGAAGAAGTGCGGATCGAGCGGCTGGTGGGGGCTCATGAGGCGGACAGACGGTCGACGTGACGGGACACAGTGACCGGACCTCCGGTTGGAGTGCCCCAGAATAGGGATCAAGCCGGCGAAGTGCCAGCGGCGAGGTCGAAGCGCCGGCCGCTCTCCTCTTGACTTTGTAATGTAAAGTACTTTATAATGGCAGCTCACCGACCTCGCGTGGAGGCCCCGTGTCGATCCGAACCGCGCA
>JAOUDR010000383.1 GCA_029859185.1 Gemmatimonadota bacterium | reverse complement strand
TCACCAGCACGCCCTGCTCCCGCGGGTCGGGAATGCGGTACCGTCCCGGGCAGATCCGGACGTCCCCCGTCACCCGGGTGCCCGCCCGACTCGGCCGGAGGCAGGGCTCCCAGCGACCCGTCGCGCCGGCCAGCGGCAGGATCAGGAGGGCGCCGAACGCGAGGAGGCGTGTCATGGCCGCACCGGGAAGCCGCGCTGACGGAGGAACGATCGCGCCTCGGGCAGCGAACAGCCGTGATAGTGGAAGATCGAGGCGGCGAGGACGCCGTGCGCGCCGGCCTCGAGCGCCTCCGCCAGGTGCGCGAGCGTCCCCGCCCCCCCAGAGGCGATGACGGGGATGCGCACACGGCCGGTCGCGGCGTTGAGCAATTCCAGATCGAACCCCCGCTGTGTGCCGTCCCGGTCCATGGAGGTGAGCAGGATCTCCCCCGCGCCCAGCGACTCCAGTTGCTCCATCCAGTGCAGACCGTCGAGGGCCACCGGCTCGCGCCCGCCCGAGATGTGCACCTGCCACGCTGCCCCGCAATCCGCCGGGCGTCGCACGTCGACCGCGGCCACCACGCACTGGCTGCCGAACGAATCCGCCAGCCGGCGGACCAGGGCCGGATCGCGCACCGCGGCGGTGTTGACCACGGTCTTGTCGGCGCCGGCCCGGAGGACCAGGCCGGCCTCCTCGACCGTCCGGATGCCACCACCCACGGTGAACGGAATGAAGATCCGGTCGGCGACCCGCGCGACCAGGTCCAGCAGGGTGGCACGATCCTCATGGCTCGCGGTGATGTCCAGCAGCACCAGTTCGTCCGCGCCTTCGGCATCATAGCGGGCCGCCTGCTCGGCCGGATCGCCGGCATCGCGGAGCGACTCGAAGTGCACCCCTTTGACGACCCGCCCGCCGGCGACGTCGAGACAGGGTATGATCCGCCGGGCTAGCATACCCTGAGCACGTCCTCGAGCGGCCCGGCATCGCCCCGCCCCAGCAGGATCTGGATGTCATCCAGCGCCCGGCGTTCCCTGGGCCAGGCGAGGCGGCCCCTCGCGGCCGGAAGCGACAGCCAGTCGCACGCATCATGCTCGTCCGACAGCTGGACCGCCGCGTCGGCGACGAACGCCGCGAAGACCGGAATGAAGCCCACCTCGTCGGCGGCGTGCCGGTAGAATGACTCGACCCGGCTCAGGTTGTAGAGGCAGGCCGGGGCGAGGCCGGTTTCCTCGCGCAACTCCCTGAGGGCCGCCTCGACCGGCGACTCACCCTCCTCGATCCTCCCATGCACCACCTCCCAGGCCCCCGGACACCGGCCCTGCCGGCTCCGCCGGAGGGCCAGCGTTTCGAGTCCCGCCGGCCCGTGCCGGAGCGGATAGAGGTCCACGAAGGCGACGCGGAAGCTGGTCACGGCCGCCAGCCGACGAATCGGGACAGGAAGTCGATGCCGGCCTGCTGCGATTTCTCGGGATGAAACTGGGCGCCGATGATGTTGCCCGATCCCACCACGGTCGGGAACAGCCCGTCATACTCGGCGGTCGCCAGCACCGCGTCGCCCGCGGCCGGGACCGGGTGATAGCTGTGCACGTGGTAGTAGAACACCGGCCCCCGCGCGTCGTGCCTTGCGAGCATCGCGTGCGCCTCCCCTGCGACGGTGAGCGACACGGCTGACCATCCGACGTGCGGCACCGACATCCCGGTCCGGAAGCGCCGCACCGCTCCACGGAGCAGGCCGAGTCCGGGTTCATCGGGCCCTTCTTCACTGGTCTCGAAGAAGAGCTGCATCCCGAGGCAGATGCCGAGGATGGGGCGGCCGGCGGCCGCGACGGCCCGAATCGCGTCGGCCAGCCCCGAAGTGGCGAGGTTCCGCCGGGCCTGGCCGAAGTTGCCGACGCCGGGGACCACCAGCCGCTCGGCGAGCCGGACGACCTCGGGGTCGGCGGAGAGGGTCGCTGCATGTCCGCCGGCGCCGAGCGCCCGGACCACGCTCCGGAGGTTGTTGACCCCGTAATCGACCACGACCGTCACAGGGCGCCCTTGGTCGAGGGGACCCCGTGCACCCGCGGATCGCGCGACGTGGCAAGGTCGAGCGCGCGCGCGAAGGCCTTGAAGGTGGCTTCCACGATGTGGTGCGGGTTTTCGCCGCGCTGCAGATCGAGGTGCACGGTGAGGCCCGCGTTCAGGACCAGCGCGCGGAAGAACTCCGGCGTGAGGAACACATCGTAATCGCCCAGCATCTGCCACCGAGGAATGTCCACGTGGTAGCTGAGGAACGGCCGCCCCGACACATCGATCACGGCGCGCACCAGCGCCTCGTCGAGCGGGACGGTGGCGTCGGCGTAACGCCGGATGCCGGAGCGGTCTCCCAGGGCGGCGCTGATGGCCTGTCCGAGGACGATGCCGACGTCCTCCACCGTGTGGTGGCCGTCGACCTGCAGATCTCCCTCGCAGTGGAGCTCGAGGTCGAGGAGGGCGTGGCGGGCCAGGGCGTCCAGCATGTGGTCGAAGAAGCCAATGCCGGTCCGCACCGCCGCCTGGCCCGTCCCGTCGAGGTCGACGCGCGCCCTGATGCTGGTTTCCCGGGTGCGGCGCTCAAGCTGACTGGTGCGTCCCATCTCAGCCTCCCGTCACGGTGGCTCGCGCGGAGACGAGCGCGCGCAGGGCCTCGAGCGTGGCATCCATGTCTTCCCGGGTGCCGATCGAGATCCGCAGGCAGTCGCTCAGGCCCGGCGCGGCGGACACATCGCGGACCAGGATGCCATGCTGGTCGCGGAGGGCCCGGAACACCTCGGAGCCGGGCCGTGACGCCAGGCGAACCAGGACGAAATTGGCTTCCCCCGGGAAGACCGCCATCCCCTCGATCTCCCGCAACCCGGCGACGAAGCGATCCCGCTCCCGCACGATCGCCTGCACCCGCTCCGCGAAGACCGGTTCGCGATCGAGCACCGCCTCCGCCGCCGCCAGCGTCACGAGGTTCACGTTGTAGGGGAGTACCGCCTTGGCGACCTCCCCTGCGAGGGCAGGATGTGCGAGCGCGTAACCGAACCGCAGGCCGGCGAGACCCACCGCCTTGGAAAAGGTGCGGAACACCATGACGCGGGCCGACTCGCGGAGCAGCGAAACGGCACTCGGACCGCCGAAGTCCTGGTACGCTTCGTCGCACAAGAGCAGTGCGTCGGTCTCATCCAGGAGGCGGCGGACGCCATGCTCGGGCAGCGCGCTCCCCGTGGGGTTGTTGGGGCTGCAGAGGATGATGGCCTTGGCGGCTTCGCGGCGGGCCGTGTCCACCAGCGCGCCGAGGTCGTATTCAAAGGACGGTCCCAGGGGAACCGGGACGTAGCGTCCCTCGTTGGTGCCGACCAGCAGGCGGTACAGCGAGAAGGTGGGCGACGGGGCCAGCACAGCGTCCCCGGCCCGCACCACGGCCGCCAGCACCGCCTGGATGACCTCGTTGGAGCCGTTGCCAACCAGGACCCCCTCCGGCTCCCAATGGTGCCGCTCCGCAAGTCGGCGCCGGAGGGCCGACGGAGTGAAGTCAGGATACCGGTTCCAGGCCGCCGCCGCCGCGCGCTCGAGGATCGCCCGCTTGATCTCAGCGGGCGGTTCCCAGGGCGACTCGTTCTGGTTCAGCCGGCGCGACGCCGGCGGAGAAGCCTCGAGTGAGTACCTGGAAGCCTGCCGGACGGATGGCTTGAGCAGGCTCAGGGCCCGAGCGGGGTCTGGCAG
>JAOUDR010000382.1 GCA_029859185.1 Gemmatimonadota bacterium | reverse complement strand
TCTTCGGTCGGCCTGGGGACCTAGCAGGCCACCGCAATGGGAGAGACGCTGCATCGAGTGCTGACTCTGGTCCTCTCCGGTATGGCGGGTGGTCTGCTCAGTTTGTCTAGCCCGGACCCCGCCCAAGCACAACCTGCCAGAAACCCAGCGCCGAGACTCCGGCTCGAACTCGTCCTTCCCACCGACACCGATGTGTTTTTCGGTGGAGTGGCTGATGCGGATTTCCTGCCTGATGGATCCATCGTTGTACTGGATCCGCTGAATCGAACCATCTATCGGTTTGGCGCGAACGGTTCTTTTCTCGACTCCCTCGGCCGGTCAGGGCGCGGGCCGGGCGAGTTGCAGCAACCCGTGGATCTGGAGGTTGGCCCCCAAGGCGAGATTGCCGTTGCTGACGGCGCCAATGGACGCTTGATGGTGTGGGGCGTAGACAGGAAGGTCGCAACAATCCCGATCCGAGGTTGGCCGGCCGGCATGTGGTGGCGCCGGTCAGGTCTCTTCGTCAAGTTGGCCGGGGTCGGGCCACTCTACAAGCGCGTCTTCTTTCACAAGGTGAGCGCCAGCCTCGACGCGCTTGGGGAACCGATAGCGACGCTGACGTTCGACCGTGATGCGCGGACGCTGCTGACACGGGGGCTCTCCTGCGACCTGTGCCCCACCGCTATCACGCCTAGCGGTGGTCTGTTGCTCGCGGATCCCGATCCCGTGGCCTACAAAGTGGTCGAGGCAGACTACACAGGAAAGGTGACCCGCATCTGGGAACGCGCAGGTCTACCTCCCGTGCCCTTCAGCGAACTGGAGCTGAGCCAGATCCGCGAGAACCTGAGGAAGGTCGGGCAACGCTTCGAGTCTGAGATGTTCAGGTACCGTCCGAGACTCGCCGCCCTATCCATGGATGTAGAGGGAAGACTCTGGGTTCTGCGCAGAACGACAGATCCTGAGCCTATCCGTCTCGACGTCTTCGACGGCGACCAAATGCTCCTCGCAGAAATACCCCTCCCCCGCGGAATGCGGAAGTTCGTCGTCCGCGGCGCACAGCTGTTGGCACTGGGGGAAAGCCCGGCGGGTGAACCAGTTGTGCACGTATACCGGATCCTGCAGTGACTATTGTCGCGGGCATCTGCTTGGGGGTGAGTCGAATGGATATCGTAGACCGGCGGCTGCCCAACACGGGCTAGCCTATACCGATCCCTTCGGATTGTGTCCCGAGGACATTACAGGGCGACCATGTAAGAATCCCTTGGGGACGAAGGAACTCCAGTTGAGGCCAGGACTGGGCGCGTTTGGAGGGAACGCTCAGCGGACGCGTGGCATTCACGGTGGGGTGGATCTACTTGCTCCAGCGGGATCTGATGTTACCGCGGCCGACGAGGGTGTCGTGCAGTTTCGGAATGAGCCGGGAGGATTCGGCACGTATGCAGTGGTCTGGCATGGCGGTAGCGCTACGGTCTACGCCCATCTCTCCGGAACCGCTGACGGACTGAAGACTGGTGACCGGGTTAAGGCGGGCCAGGTCATCGGCTCGACAGGAAGCACGGGTAACGCCGAAGGTACACCCCCACACCTGCATTTCGAGATCTGGACCGACTTTCAGAAGGTCGGCCGTGGCGGGACCGAAGGCCGACGGGATCCATGGCCTGAACTCAACAAGAAGCAATAGCACGAGGTACGCGCCGTGACGACGAGAATACCGATGCTCTGCGCCGTACTCGGCCCCTTCCTGTTAGGGTGTCAGGCTGAGCGCACTCCGCAAACAGGTGAGGCAACGGGTACGAATCTGTCCGTGCAGTGGCGCTTCGAGCCATCTCCTGACGAACGGACTGCCGTTGAGGCGGCGGTGGAACGGATCAGATCTCGGCTCGGAGTTTCTCATCTAGCTGCCTCTATCGATCGCTTCGGGACAAGTGCAGACAGCTTCTTTGTGTTCGTGATCCCGCCACCCGACTACCAGGCCGGCCACGTCTTCTTCGGCGTCGTGAATACCACCGGCAATACACCCAGTATGTCAGACCTGTTTGACACCGGGGTTCCGTTCGGACCCAGGGGAGTTGCCGTCAGCGCGATCACCGATATCGACGGTGACGGGACACCGGACGTCCTGTACTGTGTGCCTGATGACACGTCTGGAGCTGGAGCGAGCCGTGCAGTCGCGTTGAAGAACGATGCTTGGCAGGTAATGCAGGACTTGCCAGAAGTGCATCGCGCATCCTGCGGTGAGCACGATGCCCAGCTCGGGGGAGGTACACCCCCGAGGTAGCCGTCAGTAGCAATGCCTCACGGAGGCGATAGCGCCGCGGGCACCTTCTCGGGGCGAGCGGCGAGCGGGTCTTGCTGCGGACGCCAGGGCGATCCCCTGCGTCGGGCCCGTGTTCGGCTCCGCCGCCTCTCGGGGAGTGGCGCGCGATCGGGTCTCATGTCGGCGGCGTGCGAGCACCCGCGGCCGGGTTGTCGGATCCGCGCGCGGTGTAGTGGTGTGAGCGATTGTCAAAGAGCCCCGACGCGCGTCCGCGTAGCTCGATCCTAGCAGGTCCTCGGCGGCGCCCGTTCGACCGGCCCGCAACACCCCATTATCGGAGACTGGGGCGGACGCATTTCCGGGAGACCCGTTCTGACATCGGAGGCCGGCGCGTGGCCGCCTCGACCATTCGTTCGGGTCCCAAGGTCCCAGGAGATCGGGTCTGTCAGTGCACGGGCACCCTCCCCCGCGCGGGCGGGAGGGTGGTGAACAACCGCCGGTCGCGCGCCACGCTGAACAGCAGACGCAGGGCCGAGCGGCTCACGGCGACCACGGCCTTCATGCGGTTGCCGCCGTTGCGCGCGAGGAGCCCCTCGTACTCGGCCCGGAACAGGCCGCCGTGCCGGATACTGCGCACCGCGAACAGGTAGGCGGCCGCGCGGAGCGTCGGGCGGCCGCGTTTCGCGATCCGGTGGCGCCCCTGGAGGAGGCCGCTCGAGTGCTCGACCAGCGAGAGACCCGCGACGCGGAGGATCTCCCGTGCCGACTCGTAGCTCTGCGGATCCCCGACGGCGCCGAGGAACACGGCAGCCGTGACCGGGGCCACCATGGGCACGCTGAGCAGGGCCGGCGTTTCGGGCAGCCCCTCCAGCGCGTCCACCATCCGGCGCTCGACCACGCACCGCTGCCGCTGGACCAGGTGGTACTGCTCGAGCAGGAGCGGGATCTCGTCCTTGAGAACGCCTTGGGCACTCGGGAGCCCGAGCGTCCCGCGGGCGGCCGCCCGCAGGGCCTGGGCCATCTCCCGGCCCAGCTGGCCCCGACTGGAGGTCTCAAGCAGCGCCGTGACGCGCCGCAATGGGACCGTGGCGAGCACGTCCGGTCCCGGGAACGCGGCCAGCAATGCAAGCGGCGTCCGCTTGGTGAACTGTCCCATGAGCTGCTCGAACTCGGGGAAGACGACGTGCAGGATGGTGCGGAGCCGCGTGAGCGTCCCCCGGTGCAGGGTGAGCAGCCGCTCCCGGGCGCTCACGAGATAGCGCAGCTCGGCGTACGGCAGGGCGAGAAACGGAAACCCGACGAAGTGACCCTGGGCCGTCAGGTCCGTGATGCCGAGCGCGTCCTTGGCGTCGGTCTTGAGCGGGAGGTGGTGGGTGACCTCTTTCCAGCGTTTCGTGTGGCTCGGCAGCACCGAGACGATCGGGAACCCCCGCTGGTGCAGGTAGTGGGCGAAGGTGAATCCGTAGTTACCGGCGAACTCGAG
>JAOUDR010000381.1 GCA_029859185.1 Gemmatimonadota bacterium | reverse complement strand
GACCATCTCCGGCAGCAGCGTCGGGCAGATCACCCCATTCGGCGAAGTGACGGTGCACCGGTTCAGCGGCGACTCGACGAACCCGGTGCTGCGGGCCTCGAATTCGGTGAACGGGTCCGCATCGGGCATCGGTGACGTCGCGGCGCGCCTCAAGGTGAACCTCGGCCAGGGCGACCAGTTCGGCGCCGCCATCCTCACGGACGTCCGCCTCCCGACCGGGCGCGAGGAGGATCTCCTGGGAACCGGCTCCGCGTCGATCCGCGCCCAGGGCATCGTCGGTGCGCAGTTCGGCAACTTCTCGCCCCACCTCAACGGGGGGTATGCGGCGCGCACCGATACGCTGCAAAACGACGCGATCCTCGCCACGATCGGCTTCGATGCCCTGGTGGCGCCCTGGGCGACCGTCGCGGCGGACCTCATCTCGGAATGGCAGTTGGGACCCAACAAGATCACGCTGCCCGGGCCGCTCAACTACGTCGTCCCGTTTTCGCGCTCCTACCCGGCCACGTCCATCCCGGACAAGCGTCAGGACGTGATGAACATGTCGGTCGGGGCGAAGTTCACCGTCCGCGGCGGCATGGTCCTGCTGCTGAACGGACTCATCCCGATCAACAAGACGGGGCTCCAACCAGGCGTCGCCTGGACGGTGGGCATGGAGTACACGTTCTAGGGCAACGGATTGACGCGGAGGAACACGGAGTGACGCGGCGGAGGCCCCGGCGGTCCATCACCCTCCGTGCTGCCCCGTGGCCTTCCGCGTCGTTTCCGTGTTCCTCCGTGGCCTCCGTGGCCCTTATTCGATCGAAATGATGACCCAGCCGGACGCGCGTCGCTCGAACACGTACTGGTTGTCTACGTCCAGGCGGCCGCCTCGGTAGGTCCACGTCCCGGTCACCCGCGCCCGCGCACTCGTGCCCGTGACCGCAATGTTGGACGGCCGCAGCACGACGCGGAGCTCATCCATGGCCTCGAGCGCGTCGCGTGTGCGGCGTTCCAGCGCGGCACTGATACCGGGATGGAGCGCCTTCACCCGGTTGAGGTCCTTGGCCTCCAGCGCGCTTGCATACGCGTCCACCACCCTGGTGACCTCCTCCTGCGGACTCTCGACGGCCGCTGGCGGCGGGGCTTCGACGGGCACGGTCACCGCTGGTGCGGCCACGGTGATTCGCGCGGAGCCGACCTGTCCTTCACTGGTCGCATTGATGACGGCGGTGCCCGCGCCGATGGCGGTCACCCGCCCCGTCGTGGACACGACGGCAACACGCTCATCCGAAGACCGCCACGTCACGGCGTAGCCGGCCAGGGCGGCACCGTCACGTCCGCGGGGGGTTGCCCCCAACGCCAGCGCATCCCCCGGACGCAGTGAGCCGGACCCCGGCTCCACCACCACGCTCGCCACCACGGGCGTGACCGAGATGGCAACCTGCGCCGTCCGGCCGTCCACTTCGGCGGTGATGGTGGCGGTACCGGCCGCAACCGTGCTGAGCCGTCCGTCGCCTCCGACCGTGGCCACCGCCGCGTTGCTGGATGACCAGCGCACCGGGCGCAGCAGTGTCCCGCCACGTTGGTCGAGTACTGCCGCGCGCAGCGCGGCCGCCTGCCCCTCGGGGAGGGTGGTCGGCGCATCGAGGATCCGCACCTCTCGCACCACCGGCGCGGGGACCGGTCGTGCCTCGGGCGTGCTGGGAAGGGGCGTTCCGGCGGTGGTTGGTGCAACATCCGAGGCCGCGGGAGGGATCGTGCCTACCGCCGTGTCCTGCGGCACCGTCGGCGCCGGCGGCGAGGCTACAGCGACCCCCGGATCGGTAACCGGGACGATCCCCCGGCTGCGCCACGGCTGGAGGACCGCCAGCGTTCCCGCGCCGGCCAAGACGAGAACCGCCGCGGCGATCGACAGGGCCCGGGATCGTTGGGCCGGACGTGCTCCCGCCTCGCCTTTGGCGCCTGCCGCAGACCGCGCCCCTGACGGCGCGCCGCTTGCGAAACGGACGGGGATGGGGCTGCGGGGCGTACTGAGCCGGGCCAGCAACGCCGCCTGGGTGCCACCCTTGGCAAACTCGATCATCTGGGTGCGGACCGAGTCGTCGAGACTGGCGTCGCCACCGCGCAACGACGGCAGCGCATCCTCCATGGCCGGCCATCGGTCCGCCGGGTTCTTCTGCAGCATGCGAATGACCGCCTGCACGAGGTCCGCCGGCACCGACGGGCCGAACGCCTCCGGGGCCGGCGGCGCCTCGTGGCAGTGCTTGAACATGACGGTCACGAGGCTCTCGCCCTCGTACAGCGTCCGGCCCGTGAGCATCTCGAACGCCATGACGCCCAGGGAGTACTGATCCGATGCGCCGGTGACGCTGCCGGCATTGCACTGTTCCGGGCTCATGTAGGTCGGCGTACCGATCGCCGTGCCGGTCATCGTGAGCCCTCGCCGATCCGCCACCTTCGCGATGCCGAAGTCCGTGACGATCGGCATTCCTTCGGCATCGATCATGATGTTGGCGGGCTTGATGTCGCGATGGACGACCCCGTTCCGGTGGGCGTATCCCAGGGCCTCCGCCACCCGCGTGAGGATCGTGCGCACGGTCGGATTCGGCAGCGGTGCAAGCTGTTTGATGATCGTGTCGAGCGGCCGGCCGACCACGAACTTCATGACGAAGAAGACCAGCTCCTCCGTCTCCCGCACGGCGTGGATGGGAATGATGTGCGGGTGTGAGAGCTTGGCCGCGGTGCGCGCTTCGAGGCGGAACCGCTCGACCATTTCCTCTGCACCGGAAGCGCTGGGATTCAGCACCTTGATGGCGACCTTACGGTCGAGTTGGATGTCATGTGCCAGGTAGACCGTGGCCATCCCACCCCGGCCCAGCTCGGCCAACACCTCGTACTCCCCGAGCGTGGCGTCCCGGAGCCGGGACAGCAGGTCGGCTTGCGACAGCCGCGGGCGCGAACGTTCCTCGGTGACCTCCCCACCCACCATCCGCGTCGCCACCCCGACCTGCTGCCCGGATACGTCGTGGCCGCACTTCATGCAGAACTGGGCCCCGGGCCCGATCACTGCCCCGCACTGGACGCAATGCGCGCCAGTCACGCCGGGCGGTCCTCGTACCGGGACACCATGTAGGCGATGCCGGGCTCGAGCGTGGCGCGCCACGCCGCCGCCACTTCCGGCCCGTACTCCGGATCATGCAGCGCAAGCGCGTGTTCCAGGGCGGTGCCAAAGAACGCGTAGAGCTCCGCCGGGACGTCTGTATCACCGCGGGAATGTCGGAGGGCGATCCGCTCGATCAGGGCAGGATTCGGACGCTTGGCGTAGATGATCAACAGGCCAAGCCCGTGCTTGAGCAGCCGGTGCTGCCTCCCGAAGTCCGTCTGCGCGAACTTCGGCGCGATGCGTGGATCGCTCGCTAGCAGGTGCTCGTAGAATGCTTCGTAGAACGCGGGCTTGTCGGCACAGCGCCGGTAACTGGATTCCGCGATCTGGACGTCGGCTCGGGCCATGGCCACGCACGCTCACAGGGGTCAGCTCGCGAGCGCGCGCCGACCCGGGGCTGGGGATATCCGACAAATGTATTCCGATTGTGCCCGGATGCCACCTGGAACGGAGCGGCTCCAAGGGGCCCCCGCCCAGCCGAGCTACGAACCGGGCGGTCGGCGCCAAGACGGGGGGGGTGACCGGGACCGGCCATCCCCGCGCCCCGTCCAGATTCTAGCGAATGCCGGCGCTCAC
>JAOUDR010000380.1 GCA_029859185.1 Gemmatimonadota bacterium | reverse complement strand
CCGCCCAACATCGATGAGCGGCCAGTCGAGGAAGAACGTGCCGGTGCCGGCGGAGCGGCGCAGGGTGCCCTCGATGTCGAGCGTCGGGGCCGCGCCGCCGCCGTTCGCGAGCTGCAGGTTGGCCTGCACGTCGAGCAGGCCACCAGTCAGGATCCGGAGGATCGCGCCGTTGCTGCCGGAGAGGCCCCCACCCGTCCACGTGCCTGTCCCGGCGAGCTCGAGCGTGCGCGTGTCGAGGACTTTGGTGCTGGATTGCAGCGAGAGGGCCCCCGTGCCGGCGATGACGGTCTGCCCCGTGCCCGACTGCGTGCCGCCCAGCCAATTGAAAGTGCCACGCACGACTACGGTGCCCGCACCGGTTACCTGGGCACCGGTCTGTGAGAGCGTCGCCCCGGTCTCGACGAACGCCGAGTCCGTGACGGTCAGGACCGAGGAGGTCACGGCAAGCGTGGGCGAACTGCCCGTCCCGCCGAGGTAGAATCGCGGGACGGTCACGGCCGCGTCGACGTTGACGGTATAGGTGCCGCCGATAGTAATGAAAGCGGTATCGCTTGCGGTCGGGACCACGCCACCCAGCCAGTTGGCGGGGTTGCTCCAGTTCCCGCCCGCCGGGTTGATCCAGAGGGCCTGGCCCGCCGGGCCGAGCACGTTGAAGGTGGCACTCGTGTCCGGCGTGAGCCCGGTTGCGGTCGCGAGCAGCGCGTACCCGTTGGCGAACGCATTGAGGCTCAGGTCGGGGAAGGTCGCGACCCCGGCCGCGGCCGCCCGGGTCGTCGTCCCGCCCAGGGTACCGCCACCCGGGTTCGTGAGGAGCGACACCTGCACGCTGCCCGTGTAGCCGGTGGCCACGTTGCCAAAGCCGTCAGACGCCGTAACCGTGACAGCCGGCGTGATGATCGAGTTGACGGCCACGTCGGTGGGCTCGACCGTGAACGCGAGCCGGGCCGCCGTGCCCGCCGTCGCCGTCGCCGAGAACCCGACGGTCGCGGTTGTCCCATTGAGGGTCGCCGTGACCGATTGCGCCCCAGCGAGCGGGCCCAGTGTCCACGTCACCTGCCCGAGGCCGCCGGCGTCGGTAACCGTCGTGGCGGTGTTGAGACCGCCCGCGCCGGCCACCCAGTCCACGGTCGCCCCAGCGACGGGATTCCCGTTCGCGTCCTCGGCCCGCGCGACGAGCGGCAGTGGCAGCGTGGCTCCGGCGGTGTCCGTCTGCGCGTCGCCGCTCACGAGCACCAAACGGGTCGCCGCACCCGCGATCCCTGTCGCGCTGAAGGTTGTGGTGAGCCCGCCCACGGCAGCCCGCAGGGCGTTCGGTCCCGCCGTGCCGCCAAGTGTCCAGCTGGTTACCGTCGCGAGGCCCAACGTGTCGGTGATCGGCGTGCCGCCGGCCACGATCCCGCCGCCGCCCGTCACGCTGAACGTCACCGTGACCCCCGGGATCGGCAGCCCGTCGGCATCGAGCACCCGCACCTGCGGGGCGATGGCCACCGCGCTGCCCGCCGTGGCCGTCTGCCCGTCGCCGGCGAGGATCTCCAGCGTCGCCGGTGGGGCGAACAACAAGGTGGCGTTGAACACGGCGGACCCACCGGCCAACCGGGCCGTCGTCGCCGTGATCACGTGCGGCTGGAACGATCGAGCAATCGTGAACTGCACGCTGGCGCGGCCGGCTGCATCGGTCAGCGCGGAGTCGGTCGAGAGCGTGCCCGCGCCCGTGGTCACCGCGAACCGGACCCACAGTCCCGCAGCGCCCTGCCCGTCGCCCGCCGTCACGCGGGCCACCAGCGGCTGGGGCAGGGTACTGTCGGCCAACGCACTCTGGTTGTTGCCGCTCTCGGCCGCGATCGTCGTGGGCAGCGGCTGGTTGCTGACCAGTACCGTGTCGGTCTGGCCGGTCACGAGCGTCGCGACCAGGCGGGCCGTGCCACGCTGGCTCCCGCCCACGGCCACCCCGCGGTACTGGGGGTCGGCGGTGACGCGGACGCGCGCCGTGTCGAGCGAAGTCCAGCCGATGGGCGTGTTGGGGATGGCGGCGGCGGCGCTGTCGCGCGCCTCGGCCACGAGCAAGACGGACTCACCGGTGAACGTCGTGGTGTCGGGCGAGAGGATCTGGACGGCGGCGGCATTGGCGCCGGTGCCGACGTAGGTGAACGGCACCTCGACCGGCACGGGCGTGCCTGAGGTACTGGGGCTCACCTCGACGGGGCCCCCGCGGAAGACCGTGTCCCCGGTGGTGCTGATGAGCGCGATAGTGAGATTGAACGTCTCGCCCGGCGTGAGGATGGGGACCTGAATGGCGAGATCCACCGAATCGGCGCCGGGGGCGATGTCGATGACCGTGTCGGCGGCGACCGTACCGCCGGGAATGCGGGTGAGCACGAACCGGCCCCGGGCAATCGCGACGATGCCGCCTTGCAGGGTGCCGAAGTTGGGCACCACGGCGAGCTGGCCGGCCATGGGCTGTCGGGGTCCCGCCGCGTCATCGACGCAGCTGGCAACGAGCACGAGGGCTGTGGTGGTCGCGGCCACGAGCAGGGACCGGCGCATGGGCGTGTCCGGTTCGGGGTTGCGTACGGATCCCAGCGGCTGGACCGGGATCGGGAGAAAGTGTCTCCCATTTTTGACGACCGCAAGAACCCTGCCGAGGTGGGATGTCCCTAAAGCGAAACCGGCGAAGCAGTTAGCTGCTCCGCCGGCTGCGGTGCGGTGGCCCGGTGTTGCTACCCCGCTACGTCCTTCGTCTCGAGCCAGCGGAATTCGCCGGCCAGCGCGCGTTGGGCCGTGCGATAGATGAGGGCGTCATCGTTGTCGAACAGAGCATCGAACCGCGCGGCGATGCGGCGCTTCGCCATCGCGCAGAACGCCTCGGCGAGTGCGACCGCCGTCTCCGCCTGCGCCCGCTGCTGGGCGTCCTTCGCGTTGCGCAATTGCGCGGCGCGTGCGCACGCCGCCGCCATGGCGAACAGGTCGGCTCCGATATCCACGAGTCGCCCGAGGACCGATTGCTGCCGCTCGAGCTTCGGGCCAAATCGGACGATGGCGTGGAACAGCGATCGGGCAAGACGGCGTGACGTGCGGTTCACGTAGCGCATGTGTTTGGCGAGCGGTCCGAACTCGGCATAGCGAGGCCACCGGCCCCACCCCAGCCAGCGCGACGGATACCACCACGCGTAGTACGCCGCGGCGCGGAGGAGGCCGCCAAGCTTGGCGGCCATGGCCGCGTCCGGATTCACGAGGGCACCGGCCACCTTGAGGTGGGTGTCCACCGCTTCCCGCGCGATGAACAGGTGCATGATCTCGCTCGAGCCCTCGAACAACCGGTTGATGCGGAAATCGCGCATCATCCGCTCCACAGGCTCGCCGACCTCCCCGCGCTCGGCCAGGGACCACTCCGTTTCGTAGCCCCGACCCCCGCGGACCTGCAGCGTATCATCGATGAGGGACCACCCGAGCTCGGTGTTCCACATCTTGGCGATTGCCGCCTCGAGCCGGATGTCGTATCCGCGGTCGTTCATGCCGACCGCAAGGTCGGCCACCGCGTCCATGGCGAACGTGTGGGCGGCAATGCTCCCGATCTTCTGCGCGATGGCGTCGTGCTTGCCGACCGGCCGCCCCCACTGTTCCCGCTCGTTGCCCCAGCGGCGCACGATGTCGAGGCACCGCTTCGCCGCCGCCGCCGCGATGGTGGGGATCGTCAGGCGCCCGGTATTGAGGGTGACCAGGGC
>JAOUDR010000379.1 GCA_029859185.1 Gemmatimonadota bacterium | reverse complement strand
ATCCCCCCTCCCACCGCTCGGCTGAGAGACTGCGTTGGCGCAAGGTGCCACACAGGCAGGAGCGCGATGGCCACCGATCCGAGCGCCAGGGACGCTTTTCCACACGAGCCAACATGACGTCAACAATGCCGGTCGACTCAGCCGAGGCTACTGAACACCGCCGGTGTTGAAAGTCTGAGGAGCTCCACATGTGATTTGATGTGAAATCTGTTAATCGGTTATCCCACGCTTGGTTACAAGCGTCACATCACCTTTTACATCATGTTGGCAATGCTGGCTGTCCAAGATCATCTCCGTGACGGTCGATGTAGCCGGCGACCCGGAATTTGCGCGCCGTGTTGGCAGAGCTCATGTATCGGATCTTCCCGAAGATCGGCCGCTCCGGCCCCCACGGCCTGTCGTACCGGCCGAGGCACCAGAAGATGCCCGAATACGAGTTGGGGTCCCTTCCATCCAGGGCATAGCGGTTGTTGAGGGTCACCATCACCTGGGCGGCCTCCTCCCCGCTCGCGGTCCACTCCAGGATCTTCTTCCCCCACAGCATCCGGAGGTAGTTCTGGACGGTTCCCTCCTCGCGCAGTTGCCGTTGAGCCGCGTTCCAGAGCCGGTCGTGCGTTTCGCCAGCGTCCAACTGGTCCTGGGTGTATCGGTGGGGCCTCCGGTCCGCCGAGTGTTCCTCGAGGGTGGTTCTGGCCCACGCGGGCAGCGAGGCGTACTTGTCGAAGTCCGGCAGGTGTACGGCCGCGTTGAACCCGAGTTCCCGCCAGGTCACGAGTTGATCCAGGAACGCCTCGGCCGGACGGCTCATGCCCCACCAGCCCTCGCGCTTTCCCGTGGCCTTCGACCCCAGCCGGTCCGGCGCCCACCCCTCGGTCTCTGCCAGCACGGCAAAGACCTCGTGCGGGGAGATGTGCCCGAAGTGGAGATACGGCGACAGGCCGCTCACCACGTTTTCGTCCGGGATGCTGCGCTCCTCCGCATACCGACTCAACCGGCGCGCCAGAAAGCGCCCCAGAAGCTCCCGCGCCGCCGTCGCGCCGCCACGGAGGCCGGTTGGCCCCACGGCGTCCACCAGCCGCAGTCCCGGGATGCGGTCGCGTAACTGACCCTGCGCGGTTGCGGGCCATCGCTCCATGACTCGCGGCGGAAGCTCCGCCCGGATGGTCGGTGCCCGCTCGAGCGGCGTCGGCGCCGGCATGCCGGTGAGCCACTCGAGGAGTACCCGCTGCAGGAACCGTCGAAAGGCGTAGGCCGATGGATAGGCCTGCGAGGCAACTCGAGTCGGCAGGAGCCCGCAGGAATCCACCGCTTCGACCCGCACGGGCAGTCTGGACGCGGCGGACAGCATTCGCGGGTGAAAGAACGCGGGCCAATCGTCCGCCACCACCAGGCAGGCGTCCTCCGCCAGCGCGCTCAGCAAGCCCTTGCCGTCGCCCGGCGCGGGCTCGACATACGGGAAGTAGGTGACGGGAGAGCCCTCCAAGCGTGCCGCGTGCTCCACCATCCCATCCATCACGAAGCGGTGGAACCGCCAGGACGCCCACGGATAGTCAGCCCGCAGCCCCTCGAGAATCACGAGGGGGCGGCCAAGCTCGACCGCGGCGTCCACGGCCACCTCGAGGGCCGCGTTCCACTCGAGCCGGCGGAACGCCGTCATCCAGTACAGCACGAAGCCCCCACCAGGCGCGATCGGCCGGCGATTCAGGGCGCGGCGCCGTTCGGGGGCAACCGAGGTTGCGAGGTCCAGGGCGCGGTCTCCTCGGCCAGGGCGGCTTGCTCCCAGCGGTTCGGACAACAGATTGCGACGTTGCATGGAAGCTAGGGTGGAGTCGCCATGGCGTCAAAGAAATGTCTAATCATACATTAGACATCGGTCGGTCACGGGAGGGTACATGGTCAGCCAAGCCGGGTTGAGGTTCGGCACGATAGGCCGTCGTGGAGCGCTGGCCGTCTTGCTGGCCACTGGCGTGGTCGGGACGCGCCTGTGGCTGCGATGGCCGGACGTGGCTGCGGTGGCGGTGACGGACCCGGTCCAATCCGCGCTGATGGCGCGAGCAGCCGCGGAGGGGGTGGTGGTGCGCCACTCCTGGGTGCACCTGGACGAGATTACGCCCCAGCTGGCGCTGGCGGTCCTGGTGGCGGAAGACATCGAGTTCTTTCAGCACCGCGGGTTCTCCTTTGCCGAGATCCGCGTGGCCATGGCGGAGGCACGTGACGGCACCCGGGTCCGCGGTGCGTCGACGATCACGCAGCAGCTGGCCAAGAACCTCTGGCTCTCGTCGGATCGCACGGTCGTTCGCAAGGTGCAGGAGGCGGTCCTCGCCGCCGACCTCGAGCGGTTCCTAGCCAAGCGCCGGATTCTGGAGTTGTACCTAAACGTCGCGCAATTTGGCCCGGGAGTCTTCGGCGCGGAGGCGGCGGCGCAGCGCTTCTTCGGGAAACCGGCGCTGTTCCTCACCGAAGACGAAAGCGCGCAACTGGCTGCCGGCCTCAGCCGGCCATCGCTGTGGCACCCGGGTGTTTCGACACCGGACTACGCTGACCGTGTCCAGCTCATCCGCCGTCGCATGACGAACGCGGAGTTCCTGTGGCGCCACCTGCTCAACATCTGATTGGAGCGACCGGGCACGTGAAGCGGGCAGAGGCAGAGCGACGAGTGCGGGCGTTGCGGGCGGAGATCCGGCATCACGACTACCTCTACTATGTGAAGGACAAGCCGGAGATCGCGGACGAGGCCTACGATGCGTTGTTCCGCGAGCTGCGCAACCTGGAGGACGCCTTCCCCGAGCTGCGCACGGCCGACTCCCCCACCCAGCGGGTGGCCGGCGCGGTATTCGACCGGTTCCCGACGGTGCTCCACATGGCGCCGATGCTCAGCCTCGACTCCGGGGCCGAGGAGGCCGAACTCCGCCGCTTCGACGCGCGGTTGCGGAAGGATCTGGGGGATGGCGGGGTGTCCTACGTCCTCGAACCCAAGCTCGACGGTGCGTCCGTGGAACTCGTCTACGAGCAGGGGGTGCTCGTGCGTGCGAGCACCCGGGGCGACGGCATCAACGGCGAGGGGATCACCGAGAATGTGCGCACGATCCCCACCGTCCCGCTGCGCCTCACGGACCGCGGCCAGGGCCCGGCCCTGGTCGCTGTCCGGGGCGAGATCATCATGCGGGTGGGAGCGTTCGAGGCGCTGAACGAACGCCTGCTCGCGGAAGAACAGGAGCCCTTCGCCAATCCCCGCAATGCCGCCGCCGGCTCCCTGCGGCAGCTCGATCCCACCGTCACCGCCCAGCGCCCACTCGACATCTACGTCTACGACGTGCTCTCGGCATCTGGCGTCACGTTCTCCACGGATCGCGAGGCGCTCGAGGCCATCGCCGCGTGGGGCTTTCCGGTCTCGGATCTCACGGGATCAGCAGACACCGTCGACGACGTGCTCGCCTACCACGCCGACCTCCTGGGCCGTCGCGATGAGCTGGACTTCGAGATCGACGGGATCGTGATCAAGCTCGACGATCTCGCCGCCCGGGACCGCCTTGGCACGACGGCACGGCATCCGCGCTGGGCGTATGCGTACAAGTTCCCGCCGCGGCGTGAGGTGACGCGCGTCCTCAAGATCATCGCGAGCGTGGGCCGCACGGGCGTCGTGACCCCGGTCGCGATGATGCGACCGGTCGAGCTCTCGGGCGTGACGGTGAGCCGGGCGACGCTGCATAACCGAGAGGAAGTGGCG
>JAOUDR010000014.1 GCA_029859185.1 Gemmatimonadota bacterium | reverse complement strand
TGCACGGGAATCTACACGCGCGGCCCCCGGAACGGGTATGCAACCCTTCATCGTGTCGGAGCATCTAACGTGATGACGGGCCACCAGTCATGTATGCGAGACGCGGGCAGAATCACTGCCAGGGTGAGCTGGTCGGTTCCGGGGTCGAAACTCCCACTCTCGGGGGTGCGTAGGTGAAGGAGGAAGGAACCATGACCGCACTCACTGTTGCCGCCACGAATGGAGCCGTGCACACGGGAGCGTGTGTGGCGGTGCCGCCAGCGTTGATGAACGTGTTGCGGGGTCTCCGGGGACTCATGGCAGACCCCGCGCCGCGCGAGCGCGAGTACTGCCTCCACGACGAGGGGGGGCGTCCGGTCGGGGTCATTCACTCGCCCGCCGGGCGGCCACAGGTCGGCCGCAGCGCGCCGGCCGTGTACCTCCGTCGGCCAGACTGAGCCGGCCCCCGTACCGTCGCGCCGCCGCCCTCCGGGCGGTGTCTTCATACCCGACCTTCTTGAGGCGGCGGGCCGTCGGCTGCTTCGACTCAGCCAGAGCGGCACCACGACGAGACGGGCCAGCGCAATCGTGGCGTGCTTGGGCCCGCGGTGGCCCTCTGCTCGCGTGGGCCGTTACGCCGTGGGGTTCGCCGTGTATCCCAGGTACGTCAGGACGATGATGAACGCGATGATGCCGATCGTGATCCACGTGAACAGGCGGGTGTGCTCCCGACCCGTGTGTCGGTCGATGAACGGGATCAGCAGCAAATAGACCCCCCCGGCCGCGAACGCCAGAATGCCCACCACCTCACCCTCGAACCAGAGGATATGGGCCGGGAGGTACTTCAACGACTGGAACATGAACATGAAGTACCACTCGGGCTTGATGCCGGCCGGCGCCGAGGCAAAGGGATCGGCCTTCGCACCGAGCTCCGCCGGCAGGTATGCCGCGAGCGCCGCCAGGATCGCAAGCGCCGTGAGCCAGCCCACCAGGTCACGCAGCAGGAAGTTCGGGAAGAACGGCATCACCCGTTTTGGTCCGCCGGCGTCCTCCACCGATGGAGGCACGCTCATTCCGTGTCGCTGCACGAGGAACAGATGCAGGCCGAGCATGACCAGCGCCGTTGCCGGTAACAACGCCACGTGAATGGCGTAGAACCGCGTCAGGGTGGCGCCCGTCACGTCGTCCCCTCCCCGCAGGACCCGCAACATGGTCTCCCCAACGACCGGAACCACCGCGATGATCTGGGTGCCCACCCGGGTCGCGAAATAGGCCAGCTCGTTCCACGGCAGCAGGTATCCCGTGAACCCGAACGTCAGCGACAGCCCGAACAGGAAGAAGCCGGAGATCCAGGTCAGCTCCCGCGGCTTCCAAAAAGCCTTGAGGAGGAGGACGCTGAACATGTGGAGGAACAACGCCAGGATCATCAGGTTGGCGGCCCAGTGGTGAATGGAGCGGATCAACCACCCGAACTGGACTTCCGCCATCAGAAACTGGATTGACTCGTAGGCTTCCTCGGCGCTCGGTCGATAGTAGATGAGGAGTAGCGCGCCAGTGCCGAGTTGGACGATGAACAAGAAGAGGGTCATCCCGCCGAGGTAGTACCACAGCGTATGGCGGTGGACCGGGACTTCCTTCTTCTTGGCGATTGCCTGAAACGCGGCAAGCCCGATCCGGTCATCGAGCCATTCCCACACGGTGGTCAGCGTTCGACGCATGGGGTGCATCATCAAGCCCCTTTGCTCACGACGATCTGGTCACCCCGCACGTTGACCTCGAACGCGTCGAGCGGCCGCGGAGGGGGCCCTTGGATGTTGACGCCATTGAGGTCGAAGTGGCCATTGTGGCAGGCACACCAGAAGTGCCCGAGGTCCTCGCGCAGCTGTACGATGCAACCGAGATGCGTGCAAGCCGCGGAGAACGCGCGGAGCTCTCCCGTTGCGGTACGCACGATGATGCCCGGGCGATTCCCGAACTTGAAGATCTTGGCTGAGTTCGGCGCCAGCTCGTCGGGGGTGTACGGGAGGGTCACGGAGGACGCCGCCGACTCCCCGCTGGCGGGCGGCATGAGGTATCGGCCTACCGGGTAGATGACGGCGACGATCAGCCCGCCGAGGCTGGTGCTCAGGATCCACGTCGTGAGCGTCCGGCTCAGGAGCCAGTCGAGAAACCCGCGGCGCGTGCCGGATCGGGGGCGGGGAGCGTCAGACATGCACGTGACTCCTGCAGGGTTGATTGGGCGGAAGGCGCATCAGCTTGCCCGCTCCAGCTGCCAGATTCTGAGGACGAGACTGCCGATCAGCAGCACGATGACCCCAGTCGAAACGCCGAGACCGACCCGACGGAAGCGCAGGTCATCGAGTGCCCCGTGGCCGCGCGTGATGGCTGAGGCGGTCACCTCCAGGCCCTCGTCGACATGGCGCTGGACGGAGTCGTGCACGAAGGTGTGCACGGCGGTTCGCGCTTGGAGCAACGCGGTCTGCGCGTTCTCGAGATCGAACTGCGGCTGGCTGACTTCCATGCCGGCCTGTTCCGCAGTCTGCAACAGCGAGTCGGCGAGCATGAAGGACGCGTGAAGCGAGTCGATCGCCTGCCGCATCGACGCCGCCACGAGCCCGCCGCCCGCTCCCGCGACATGGCAGCGGACACAAACGGCTCCGTCCCCCACGCCAAGTAGCGTATCATTCGTGCGCGCAATCGCGTGGTTGCCGTGGCAGGCGGCGCACCCGGGAATCCCCATGGCCGTGAACACTTGCGCGTGACGGCTCGTCGCGAAGTAGTCCGCCATGACCGAATGGCACTGCCCGCAGACATTCCCGACCCACCCGACACCCGGCGGCGCGGCGCCGTGGTTCCCGTGGCAGTCGTTGCACGTCGGCGCGGACCGATCCCCCAACGCCGACAGCGCTTCCCAGTGCGCACTCTCCTGGTACCGCTCGAGCTGGTTCGTAGGGATGCCATACGGCTGCATCCGCACCGTGTCGGCGTGGCAGGCGCCGCAGGTTGTGGCGACGTTCTCCGGTGCCACGCTCGACCGCGAATCACTCGGCGGACGAATCTGGTGGGCGGGGTGGCAGCTGACGCACGTGGCGACGGCGGTGTCACCCTGTCCCATCAACCGCTGGCCGTGGACGGACGACGAGTATTCGACGACCTGATCGACCCGAAGGCCCGGATTGTACTGGCGCATGAAGCCGGCGTCCGAGTGGCAGCGCCCGCACACCTGCAGCACCTGTCGCCCCACGGGCCGCCCCACGAATCCCCGGCGCGGATCCATGCTGGCAAAGCCCGGGGCCGTGGGGTCCCCGCCATGGCAGTCGACGCAACCGAATCCCTGGTGCGCGTGGATGTCGTCGGCGAACAGCGTGACGGGACCAGCCAACCGCTCCATCGGGAGGCTCGCGTGGCAGGATGCGCACATGTCCGGTGCCGCACTGTCGGCCGCGGCCTGTGCCCGGAGCGCACCCGAAGGCACCGCGATGACCACCGCCACCAGGAGTCCCGACCAGTCAACCCTACGAATCATGGTCTATCCCCGTCTCTCGAAGAACGCCACCAGGTCCGCCACCTGCTCCGCCGTGAGCGGTTTCCAGGCGGCCCGCAGCACGCCGTCAGGCAGCCCGACGTGGTTCCATAGAGCCGCTATCACCGCGGCGCGGCTCGTGACGGCGGCAAAGGTGGCCAAGTCGGCGGCCTGCCCGGGGCCGTGCCCGCCAGCGCCGTGGCACCCCGTGCACCCTGCCACGCGTGCCGCGGACGCACCCTGCGCGGCGGTGCCGGAGCCCGCCAGGTACTGAAGTGTTCCCAGGTACGCCACGAGGTCGGCCATGTCGCCTCCGGTGAGTCTCGGAACCGACACGTTCGCCGCCCGCATGGCTGCCATCATCCGGGGCCCTTTGTTCCACATCGCGGCGGCAAACGCCGAGGGGGCCCGGCGCGCGGCCCGCGTGAGATCAGGACCCACGGCACCGCCTTCACCCGCCACGCGATGGCAGCGGATACACCCGCTCCGGCGGAACAACGCCCGACCCGCGTCGACCCGCCCCGACAGAGCGTGCAGGGTCACCGGTTCGCTGCCATCACCGGCCGCACCGAAGTACGCCACCAGATGGTCGAGGTCCGCTCCGGAAAGCGTCGGGCGTTGGAGGCCGCGAGACTCCATCTCCGTGCCCATGGTGGGGGCGTGGTTCCACAGCGCCGCGGCGAGCTCGATGCCGGAAAACCGTGCCTTGGCGTCGTCGAGGCGCGGCCCGAGCACCCCGCCCACACCACCCACTTGGTGACAGGCCACGCATCCCTTGTCCAGGAACAACTGCTTGCCGGTGTTCGCGCTGCCCGTGGGGGTGGATGCGGAAGCCCAGAACAGGAACGCCATGAGGTCGGCGGCTTCCCACGGATCGAGCCGTGGGGCTGGGGCTCCGCGGGCGGCGAACGTGGCCGCCATCTGTGGCAGGTGCTCCCACATCGCGGCGACGAGGGTATTGAGCGACGACGCCCCGATCCCGGCGAGATCCGGCCCCACCGTCGCGCCGATCCCGTTGATCGCGTGGCAGCCGTTGCATCCCTTGGCACCGTACACGCGGGCCCCGGCGGCAATGCTCTGCGCCGGAGTCGGCGTGTCCTGGGCGTTGAGACCACGTGGTGTGAGCACGAATCCGAGGGCCAACCCAAGCCCAGCCGCCAATCGCAAGCGGTGGACATGCGCTCGCAGCTGCTCAAGGGACTGTCGACCGGCCGCTGGGATAGAGGATTCCCAGTCTTCCATCATGCAACGCTCCTGGCAAGCGTTCTGCGAACGTAGTTGTTCGGCCGCGTCCCGTGCAACCCGCAACATTCTCTGTCTTCTCAGAAGCTCTCTTCATGTGCCGCGGACTGTGCCGGGTCCTCGCCGTGCTTTCCCGACTTCCGCTCCCGACCGGGCGCACCCGCACGCCCGTGCTGCGCGAGACCGTAACGATCTTCTTCACTCTTGTGGGGCTCTTCAGAATATGTGGGGGCCATGCCCCGGTAACACCTGCGCCCTACCCCACGGCCCGAGCACGAGGGGCGTCTGTCTCATCCGGGACGCGCCCAGTCCGGATACTAGCGCGTGGCCGGCAGCGACACGTGCAGGTGGTCAGCCGTCCCGACGTGGCGGAGCGTCCGGAAACCGAGCGCCCGGAAATACTGCTCCGTCAGCCAATTGCGGACGGCGCCGCGACCGATGGTCCGCAGGTCCACCGCGTGGACGTACCCGTCCGCATGACGGTAGTGCAGCGAGGAATCATACACCGGGAGCCCCATGGCCGTGTAGTCGCCGGGCGTGCGCGCGATGTCCGTCACGACCAGGCGGTCGTCGAGAATCATGAAGGTACTGGCGGCAAGTCGGAGCGTGGGATGCAGGGATCGGTAGTAGCCGCGGACGTCCTCCGTCTTGGCATTCACGCGTGAGAGGAACAGCAACGCGTGCGCGCAGTAGGCGATGACCAGTGGTGCCGCAATCCACGTAGCGACGAACCGCACGCGGCTCTTGCCCGTGAGCCGTTTGGAGAGCAGTGCTGCGTAGACCGTGAGGAGCCCCAATGCGCCGCCGCCGGCACCGGCGATCGCCCCCCACGTTGGCCAACCGAGACGCAGATAGAGGAAGGTGGCGCCCCGCAGGAGCACCACCACTGGAAGCACGATCGCCACGGGAGCCAGCACGAGCCCGACGCGGGCTTCCGGCAAGAGCCCGCGCAATCGCTGGCGCCACGCGGCCACCCGCCGCTCCCGCGCGACCTCGCGGCGGAGCTCCGCAAGACGGTCCATGCCCGTCTCTACGAAGTGGGTGGCGCTGAGTTACAACCAGCGCAGGCTCCGCGCCGCTGGCTCTACTGCGCGCTCTCGATCCGCAGCACCCGAGTCACAGTGAAACTGCCCGGTCCCCGACGATGGTCGGCGGCCAGGGATGCGAGTCGTTTCGACAGCCGACTACGGCTCGGTGGGTGCGGAGCGCGAACCCTCGAAGTAACACGAAGCGATCACGTTGGACTCGGCCATACGCTCGACGCAGGTCTCCTCGCAGTACTGCTTGTCCGTGTTGTAGCGGAAGACGTCTCCGTCCGTGTAGAACGTGACGCAGCTGCCGTAGGGATTCCCTCCGCAGGCGGCGGTTGCCGCGGCTGCGAGGACGAGTGCCGCGGCGGATACGATGAGGGTGGGAACCAAGCGGACGCGTCGGAACACGGGTCAGCTCCTTTGGCGAAATGACCGTGGCAGATCGCGGCGTGCCGGCCTCCCGTCCGACAGACCGTTGGTTCGCGAGGGTAAGACCCGGTTCCCGAGGGCGCAAGTCGGTGAGGGGTGCGGAAATGCAAGCGTGCTGCTCCCACTTCGGGCTGACGCCACTGTCGGCGCATGCCGGTCCCACGGTCCCGTCGGCCAGCATTCAACCGCACCCGGCCGCGACTGCCCACGCCTCGGCCCCCGGTCCGAGCGGTCCATGAATGGGGATGTCGGGGCGACGCTCGCCGTGGCACCACGAAGCAACGCGGCCAGGTCCGGAAGGCCGGCCTGGCCGCAAGCGTCGATACGAGGGACATACGATCATACCCGAGGTGGGAGTCGAACCCACACGCCCTTGCGGGCACGGGATTTTGAGTCCCGCGTGTCTGCCATTCCACCACTCGGGCGCCAACACAACCCAACTTGCCGCTACCTGCTGGCCTTGCGGCGTGTCGGAAGGCGCAATCTACCCAACTGGTCCACCCGGCACATCGGCGCCCGGCCCGCGGCGGCCGTGTGCTTGCGCTATTGCTCAGATGAGCGCAACGTAAACACGTCCCGCAGCGGAGCCCGTTCCCATGTCCCGGCCCTCCTCCGGCTTCACCCTCATCGAACTCCTGGTGGTCGTGCTGATCATCGGCGTGCTCGCGTCCATCGCCATCCCGAAGTTCGCGGGTGTGAAGACGAAGACCAACGTGACCACGATGAAGACCGACCTGCGGAACCTCATCACGGCGCAGGAATCCTATCTCGCGGGCAGCATGGTGTACTACGATGGACCGATCCCGGCGGCGGGCTTGGGATTCACGTCCTCGTCCGGCGTCACGCTGACCCTGCTGGACGTCTCGGCCTCCGGGTGGGCGGCCACGGCAACGCACGCATCGGCGCCGGCCTGGGTCTGCGCGGTGTTCGTCGGCTCGGCATCGCCCGTTGCGCCGGCCACGTCAGAGGGACAGATCACCTGTCAGTAGATTCGAGCTTCCGCTTCGTGCCCTCGCCATCGAGGCGAGTCCAGCGGGGAACTCGGCCATGACCGACGAGGGGCGAGGATCCGCGCACTCGCCTCCACCCCATCCCCATCGTTCCTCAACGAGAAGCTGCCGCCTCCATCGGACCGCCCGGCCGACGATCACGCCGCGGGACCGGCGGCGTGATGACTGCCGCTGAACCAGCCGCGGTTTCCTAGTCGAACCGACGATAGTCTGCGGGGTCGAACCGCTGCTGGATGAGTTGCTGGATCTGGCGCTCGAGCCGTGCAAACGCGAGTACCAGTTGCGCCTGTTGCACGGGATCGAGAAACGCCTTGACTTCCTCCCGCTCCGCCAGGAGTCGGTCGCTCCGCTCGCGCTGCACCCCGTTCAGGTCGTCCAGCAGCCGTGTGACGCTATCGCGGTCCGCCGCCATGCCAGGCCGCAGCTGTCCTTCGAGTGCCATGACGAGCTGCCGCTCCCGCTCCTGGAGTTCGGCGCGCGACGCCCACTGTCGCCGGACCACGGACTCGAGCCGGCGGGACTGCTCCTCCGTGAGCCCTGCCTGCGTGCGGTAGTTCTGCAGGAACCGTTGCACCACCTGCTGCCGCAGCCGTTCGGGGTCCTGACGAGCCTGCCCCGCTGCGGGTGCCGCGAGCAGAACCAGCCCGGCGATAACGAGAATCGCGCGCATCATCCCTCCATCAAGGCAAGCAGTGTCCGAAGCTGTTCCGCATTAAGATCGTCCAGCGTGGAGCGTCCGTCGAGCCGCACGGGCGTCGCGGCGCTGAGCGAGTCGAGTACCTGATCCAGCTCGGCCACGGACAGGTCCCGGAGCCCGGGCGTGAGCGCGGCCATCGCCATCGGCGTGCCGGGCGGAGTCCCCTCGGACCCGAACGTGAACAGTGCTGCGCCTACCATCAGCACGACGCCCGCGGCAAGAGCCAGCCACCGGCCGATCGGTAGGGACACCGCGGGGCCTCCGGCCGCACGCAGCCGGGCCGTCACGCGGTGTGCCACTCGGTCGATGTCGAGCCGCTCCCCCGCGTCCTCACCAAGCCGCGGAGCCAGCCGCTCCAGTTCCCGCTCAGACATCCCCATGAGTTCCTCCCGGAGCCGTCCCGTATCTGTCATCATCTCTCATCTCTGCCGCCCCTGCCCTTCTTCTCTGCCCTCTGTCCTTTCCCTACCACTCCACCGCCCGCTTCAGTCGCTTCACTGCGTGATGGTAATGCACCCGCGCTGCTCCGGGTGACGTATCCAGCGCCCGGGCGATCGCATCATAGTCCAGTCCCTGCTGCGCCCGCAGGAGGAACACGTCGCGCTGCATCGGCGGCAACAGTGCCACCTGGGCTTCCACCCGGCGCAACAGGTCCCCTCCAACCATCTCCCCGTGCGGGTCGGCGCGCTCGTCAGCGACGTCGTGATCGCCGAGCGCCACCACCGGGCGACGGCCGCGGCGGCGGCGGTGGTCGGTCAACGCGTTGGCCGCGATCGCCATCACCCAGGTACGGAAGCTCGCGCCCCGACGATACCCATCGATGTGCCGGAATGCCCGGAAGAACGCTTCCTGCACGAGATCCTCGACTTCCTCTCCCGCCCCCGCCGCCGCAAGGAACCGGGCCACCGGCCGACCGTGGCGCCGGACGAGTTCCGCAGCCGCCGCCTCCTCACCCGCCTGCCACCGGGTGATCAGGGCCGCGTCTTCGGGCTGGGGCTCGGGCATGGCGGCGGTCACATCCTGTAGGACGTTGGGATCGGGCCAAAGTTAAGTCCGGGCATGGGATTGGGGGTGGAATGGGCTGCCCCACCCGGTTAGAATCGAACGATCGTTCGCATGTCCATGTTACCCTACGACGAGCGGCTCGGGGCACTGTTCTCGACGGCCGCCCAGGTGTTTGCCCGCAAGGGCTACCACGCCACGACGATGCGTGATCTGTCGCGCGAGTCGGGGATGAGCCTGGCTGGGATGTATCACTACGTCGAGGGGAAGGAAGACCTCCTCTTCCAGATCCAGCAGCGCTGCTTCGCCGGCGTGCTTGTGGGTGCGGAGGGGGCCTTGGCGGCGCACACCAGGCCGGACGAGCGACTCCGTGCCTTTGTGCGCCATCACCTGGCCTTCTTCGCGGCGCAACCGGCGGAGATGAAGGTGCTGTCCCACGAAGCGGACAGTCTGACTGGACAGCGGGCCGAGGAGATCCGACGGCTGAAGCGTCGTTACGCCGACCTGCTCGAGGCGGTGGTACGGGAGGCCGACGGCGGCGACCCGACGGTGGGGGCGTACGCACTGTTCGGGATGATGAATTGGACCTACACGTGGTTCCGTCCGGACGGTCGCCTGTCCCCTGACGGCCTCGCCGAGGCGTTTGCGGCGTTGTTCCTGCACGGCGTGCGCGGCGATGGTGGGGCTCGGACCCCACCCGCGCGCCCGCGTTGACCCAGCCCGAGCACCCGCGGAGGATGTCCGTGTCCGAACCAAAGACGTATGACCCGGTCGAGCAGGAGTTGATCGATCGCATTGCGGCCGGGTTCGTGGTCGAGTCCGAGGAAGATATGACGCCGGGTTACAAGCGGTCGCTCATCACGCAACTCATGGTGCAAGGTGACACGGAGGTGATGAGTGCTCCGGCCTACTACCTCGCGTCCCGCGACGCGCCGAACATCAACAGCCGGATTGCCGTGACCGCGATCGTTCACGACGAGCTGGGGCATGCGAACATCGCCTATCGCATCCTCGAAGATCTCGGGATGGACAAGGCGTGGCTCCTCTACGGGCGTCAGCCGCACGAATTCAAACACCCGTACGGGTTCGATCAGCCGCTGGAGAACTGGGCGGAGATGGTCGTGGCGAATGGGTTCTTCGATCGCGCCGGCATCACGCTGCTGGCGGATGTGCACCAGCACACGAGTTACGGACCGCTGAAGCGAGCGCTCGTGAAGGTGGATCGCGAGGAAGTCCTGCACTTGCGGCACGGCGAGTCGTGGATGAAACGCCTTGCGAAGGCCGGCGGCGAGGTGCGGGAGGCGCTCCAGCGGGCGGTGGACTGGATGTTCCCGATGACGCTCGAGTGGTTCGGACTCCCTGACGAGCTGAAGCGCCACAGCGGACAGCTTGCCTATCGACTGAAGGGCAAGACCAACGACCAGCTGCGCCAGACCTGGATGGATGCCACCGTGCCCCTGTGCGAGGGCATCGGGATCGACGTCCCGGCGCACTGGGATGCCCAGCAGAAGGAGTACGTCCTGGACTATCCGTTCCCGTGCCAGTACGACCCCACGGTCAAGCGCTGGCTGTTTGACGCCCCGCTGTCCTGGGACCAGGTGTTCGATCGATGGAAGGCGCGCGGGCCGATGAACGAACGGTACGTCGAAATGCTCCAGGGAGCGTTCCGTGGCTGGACCGCCAACTGACGCCCAGATTTGGGACGCCCTCCGGACCGTCACCGATCCGGAGTACCCGCTTTCCATCGTGGACCTCGGCATGGTCTACGGAGCCCGGGTCGAGGACACGGTCGTGCACGTGACCATGACCTTCACGTCCATCGGCTGTCCGGCGATCGATATGCTGCTCCACGACGTCCGCGAGGCGCTCACCGCCGTTCCTGGCGTGACCGCCGTCGCCATCGACGTGGTCTGGGACCCCCCGTGGACCAAGGAGTGCATCTCGGATCGCGGGCGACGGGTGCTCGCAATGTATGGCGTGGTCTGCTGAGGAGCATGGCATGAACGCACTACCGGTCTACGAGGTCTTTGCGCGCAGCAAGCACGACGAGCCCCTGAAGCATGTGGGGAGCGTGAATGCCGCGGATGACGACTTGGCGAAGGCGTACGCCTGGACCCTCTACGACGAAGAGAGCTGGGTGGAGATGTGTGTGATACCGCGGGCGGCGATCGTTCCGATCACGTCGCATGGGCGGTTGCCGGTGTGGGGAAATTGAAGCGGAGAGTAGTGGGGCACAGGGGCAGCGAGAAGGTCGGGGCGAGGATGACTCGCCCGGTGATGCGGGTTGCGCTCCGGTCGAGGTGCTACGATGGGTGAGCCAGTGGTGCGGGAGTTCGAGTCGCTCGAGGGAATGCCGCAGGCAGCGGCCGACGGGTTGCGCCAGCTCCTCTGGGCACTGGCCGACACGAAGCTGCTGTTGGGCTATCACTATGGGGAGTGGACGTTCGGCACGCCGGAGCTGGAAGCGGCCGTCGCCAGTTGCTCCTTGTCCCAAGCCGAGCTGGGGCACGTCCGCCTGCTCCACGCCCTGTTGCGCAAGCACTGGGGCGAGGATCCGGATGCCCTCGTCGAAGTGCGCGCGGTGGCCGACTTCGCGAATATCACCTTCCTCGATGCGCCCATCGGGGACTGGCCGGCGTGTGTGGTGATGAACGCGGTAGTGGATCTGACGGCCACCAGGGTCCTCGCGACGTTGCACGGATCGTCGTTTCGGCCGTTGCGCATGAGCGTGGACAAGATGCTCGACGAAGAGCGGCACCACGCGCACCACGGGATCGGCTGGTTTCGCACCCTCGGTCGCCGTGGGGGCGACGGCGCGCGCGCGATCTGCGACGCCGCGGAGCGGGCCCTGGCGGCCGCCGCCCTGTGGCTCGGCCCGGCGGGCGAGCCCGGCGACGCGGCCCTCGTGGCCGCCGGCGTCAAGTCGACCGGCAACGCCGAGATTCTCGCCGGCCTGATCGGTGACGTAACCGCCATGGCGGACCAGGCCGGGATCACGGTCTTGGCCCCCGCCCCCGCATCGTTCGCGCACTGGAATCCGAACAGCCGTCGGGGGAGCGCCGGTGGACCAGCCGAGGACATCGTGTTCCACCTGCGTGGCGCGGCCAACGCGATGTTCAAGCTCGGCGAATGACGCCGGTTCCGAAGGCCTGCCCGTTCTGCGGATCCCGCGACACGGTCAAGGAGGCGGACTTCGCGACATCGCTCATGGTGAGCCGGCATCGGTGTGGGCACTGCAATTCGTTCTTCGAGGCGATAAAATGGGGTGATACGGCCGACCTCGACGTCCCGGCGTTTCTCGCGCGGGACCCGGATCCGGTCGATGAATCCCACAAGTGACGGCGCCGCACCGGCGGCGCCGCTCCGGGGCGGTCCCCCGCCCCGTCTGATCCCGCAATGGAGGAAGGACTCGCATGACTGACTGGGGCGCACCCACGGACAAGACGCTGATCGAGTATCGGGTCGAGGACGGCGTAGCCATCTTCGAGCTCAGCGACCCGCCGGCGAATACCTACACGTACAACATGATGAAGCAGCTCGACACGGCCATTCTCACGGCCCGGATGGACGACAACGTCCACGTGATCGTGATGCGCGGCAAGGGCGAGAAGTTCTTCTCAGCCGGCGCCAACATCTCGATGCTCAACGAGGTGACGCCTCGGTGGAAGTACTTCTTCTGCCTGCACGCCAACGAGACGCTGAACCGCCTCGAGCACACGCCCAAACTCGTGATCGGCGCGTTGAACGGGCACTGCGTCGGCGGTGGGCTCGAGATCGCCATGGCGTGCGACCTCCGCCTCGCGGCCAAGGACGCGGGCAAGATCGGCCTTCACGAGGTGACCCTCGGCGTCCTCCCGGGAACCGGCGGCACGCAACGCCTTGCGCGGATCGTCGGGAAGTCCAAGGCCATCGAGATGATGGCGACGGGTACCCTGTTCTCGTTCGAGGATGCCAAGGCGGTGGGACTCGTGAACGACGTGCTGCCCAAGGCGACCTTCTGGGACGACGTGATGAAGTACGCCAAGCAGTTCGTCCCGCCGGCGAAGGCGTCCAAGGCCGTGGGGCACATCAAGCGGGCCGTGTGCTCGGGTCTCGAGGTCCCGTTCGAAAGCGGGCTCGCCATCGAGCGCGAGCTGCAGCAGCAGCTGTTCCAGAGCCAGGACGCCAAGGAGGGCATCGCGGCGTACGTGGAGAAGCGGACCCCCGCGTTCAAGGGCGCGTAGGTGCGCACCGAGCTGTACATCAACGGTGAGTGGCGGAAGGCGGCCTCGGGGGCACACCTCGAGGTCGTCAACCCTGCCACCGAAGAGCGGCTTGCCACGGTCCAGGCCGCGGGAGCGGACGACATCGATGCCGCCGTGCGGGCCGCTCGGAGCTGCTTCGAGTCCGACAGCTGGCAGGGCACGTCCGGCCGCAGGCGGGGCGCGATCCTGAGCAAGGCCGCCGACCTGCTGGAGGCGCGCGCCCAGGAGTTCGCCGAAGTCGAGACGCGACAGAACGGCAAGCCGCTCTTTGAGTCGAAGATCGATGTCGCGCAAACGGTCGATGTGTTCCGGTACTATGCCGGCTGGGCGGACAAGATCGGTGGCGAGATCCGACCGGTGGACATGGGGGATTTCGTGTTTGCCGAGCGGGTCCCGGTGGGGGTGGTGGGCGCCATCGTGCCCTGGAACTTCCCACTGAACCTCGCGAGCTGGAAGGTGGCGCCGGCGTTGGCAGCCGGCTGTACGATCGTGCTGAAACCGGCGCCCGAGACGCCGCTCACGGCCCTGCTGCTGGGCGAGATCCTCGGTGACGCGGGGCTTGCCGTCGGCGCGCTCAACGTGGTGCCCGGCGACGGCCCGACGGCCGGCGCGGCCCTCGTGCGGCATCCGGGCGTGGACAAGATCTCGTTCACGGGATCCACCGCCACTGGCAAGCTCATCATGCGCGAGGCCGCCGACACCGTGAAGCGCGTGACGCTCGAGCTCGGTGGCAAGAGTCCGAACATCATCTTCGCGGACGCCGATCTGAAAGCCGCCGTGCGCGGGGCCCAGACCGGCATCTTCTACGGCAAGGGCGAGGTATGCGCCGCGGGTTCGCGCCTCCTCGTGCACCGGTCCGTGCACGACCAGGTGGTGGAGGAACTCGCATCTCGGGCGGCGAAGCTCGCGTACGGCGATCCGTTCGAGAAGAGCACCCGCATCGGGGCCATCGTCTCCAAGCGGCAGCATGAGCGCGTGATGGGCTATATCGCCTCCGGCAAGGCCGACGCGAAGCTGGTGGTTGGTGGCAGCGCCGGTTCCGTCAACGGTAAAGGCTACTTCGTCGAGGCCACGGTGTTCGACGACACCCGACCGGGGATGAAGATCGTGGACGAGGAGATCTTCGGGCCCGTGTTGTCAGTGCTGACCTTTGACGATGTCGATGAAGCGATCCAGCTCGCGAACCAGACGTCGTATGGCCTGGCCGCCGGCCTCTGGACCGCCGATATCAAGCAGGCATTCCGCGTCGCGCGGGCGATCCGCGCGGGCACCGTCTGGGTGAACACGTACAACCTCTATGATCCGGCCGCCCCCTTCGGCGGCTTCAAGCAGAGCGGCTTCGGCCGTGACCTGGGACGAGAAGCACTGGACGGGTATACGGAATCGAAGACGGTGTGGATCGGGTTACGATGATGCAGACGAGAGGGGCAGAGAGGCAGAGAGCAAGGACCCACTCTCTTCTCTGCCCCCCTGCCCCTCTCATCTGAGGGAGCATACCATGTCTGACGTTCTCATTCTCTCAGCGGTGCGGACTCCGGTTGGGCGTGCCGGCGGCGCGTTGGCCGACGTTCGCCCGGACGACCTGGCCGCGCTTGCCGTGAAGGCCGCGGCCGAGCGCGCCGGGGTGGATCCCGCCGATCTCGACGACGTCCTCCTCGGGTGCGCCAACGGCGCCGGCGAGGACAATCGTAACGTCGCCCGCATGGCGGTGCTGCTTGCCGGCTTTCCCATCGACGTCCCGGCGCAGACCATCAATCGGCTCTGCGGCTCCGGCCTTCAGGCGGTCATCTCGGCGGCGCATGCCATCCGCGCCGACGAAGGTGACCTGTTCGTGGCAGGTGGCGTCGAGAGCATGACCCGATCGCCGTACGTCCAGCTCAAGAAGGGATCGGCGTGGGACCGCCGTCCACCCGAGATCGCGGACACCACGGTCGGCTGGCGATTCGTCAACAAGAAGATGCCCGCCGAGTGGACGATTGGGTTGGGTGAGACCGCCGAGCAGGTGGCCAAGCAGTACGGGATCACGCGTGAGGAGCAGGACGCGTTCGCGTATGAGAGCCAGCAGCGGGCGGGGCGGGCGATGGCGGAAGGGGTGTTTCGGGACGAGATCGTGCCGGTGGAG
>JAOUDR010000378.1 GCA_029859185.1 Gemmatimonadota bacterium | reverse complement strand
GTAGTAGAGTCCGCCAGTGAGTTCGCGCACGATGAGGAGATCGGTCCCGGCCAACCGCTCCGGCCGGAGCGGCGAGCAGTCCGCCAGCGCGGGATGGATCGCAACGGGGCGCAGGTTGGCGTAGACGCCGAGCGCGGCGCGGAGCGCCAGGAGCCCGGTCTCCGGCTTCAGGTGCCGAGGCACCGCGTCGAGCGAGGGGTCACCGACCGCGCCGAGGAGCACGGCGTCGGCCCCGAGCACGGCCTCGCGGGTGGCGGCCGGGAATGGGTCGCCGTGCGCGGCGACCGCCGCGCCGCCGATGGAATGCACGGTGAACACGAGGTCAAGGTGAAAGCGGCGGGCCGCCGCGGCGACCACGTCCAGCGCGGCCCGGACCACCTCCGGGCCGATGCCGTCCCCTGGCAGCACGGCGATGCGCGATGGGCTCACTGCGCGAGTCGGACTTGCCGGGCGACGCGGCGCCGTTCGAACGCCGCGATGGCCGGTTCGCTCTGGAGCGTGTGGCCGATCTCGTCGAGTCCACGGAGCAGCGAGTCGCGGCGGTAGGCATCCATCGTGAACCCGGCGCGGAATCCCTCGTTGTCCCACACTTCGCACGCGAGGAGGTCCGCCCTGAGCCAGTAGGGTCCTTCGCCCGCCGCGGCGCGACGAAACAGCTCCGCCATTTCCCCACCGTCAGGCGCACCGCGAGAATCCCGTTCTGGCAGCAGTTGTCGAAGAAGATGTCGGCGAATGACTCGGCGATGATCGCGCGAATGCCGTACTCGCCCAGCGCCCATGACGCATGTTCGCGCGAGGAGCCGCACCCGAAGTTCGCGCCGGCGAGAAGGATGCTCGCGCCCGCGGCACGTGGGTGGTTCAGCGCAAAGGCGGGATCCGGACTGCCGTCGGCCCGGTAACGCCAGTCGTGGAACAGCGCCGGCCCGAAGCCGGTTCGTTCCACCCGCTTGAGGAACTGCTTTGGGATGATCTGGTCAGTGTCGACGTTGACGCGCGGCAGCGCCGCCACGATCCCGGCGTGCGAGGTGAACGGGGTCATGGGGTCGCCAACGCCTCCTCGCCCTCCACCACCCATCGGCGCACGTCGGTGAGATGCCCCGCGATGGCCGCGGCCGCCGCCATCGCCGGACTCATCAGATGCGTGCGGCCGCCCTTCCCCTGGCGGCCTTCGAAGTTGCGGTTGGAGGTCGAAGCACAGCGCTCCCCGCTCGCCAGCACATCCGGGTTCATGCCGAGGCACATCGAGCATCCGGCGTTGCGCCACTCGAAGCCCGCCGCCAGAAACACCTGGTCGAGTCCCTCCCGCTCGGCGGCCGCCTTCACCGGCATCGAGCCGGGGACGACCATGGCGCGGACGCCGGAGGCCACCCGGCGCCCACGCACGATGCGGGCCGCCTCACGCAGGTCTCCGAGCCTGGCATTGGTGCAGCTGCCGATGAAGACCCGGTCGACGGGGATGCCCTCGAAGGGGGTCCCCGGCGCGAGGTCCGTGTACTCGAGCGCGCGCATCGTGGCCTCCCGTTCCGCCGCGGTGGCGAAATCGGACGGGGAGGGTACGCGCCCGTCAATGCCGCCGACCATGCCGGGGTTCGTTCCCCACGTCACCTGCGGGGCGAGTACGCCCACGTCCAGCTCAACGGTGGCGTCATAGCGCGCTCCGGGGTCGGAACGCAGTTCACGCCAGCGCTCCACGGCTTGATGCCAGGCGCCCCCCCGTGGCGCGCCCGGGCGGCCATGAAGCCAGGCGAAGGTCGTCTCGTCCGGTGCGATCATCCCGGCGCGCGCGCCAGCCTCGATGGACATGTTGCAGACGGTCATCCGGCCTTCCATCGTAAGGCCACGAATCGTCTCGCCGGTGTACTCGATGATGTGCCCGGTCGCCCCCGCGGTACCGATCCGTCCGATCAGCGCGAGGATGAGGTCCTTCGCCCCGACGCCTGGGGCCGGACGCCCAACGAAGCGCGCCTCCAGGGTCCGGGGCCGGGAGAGGCGGATGGTCTGGGTGGCCAGCACGTGCTCCACCTCGCTGGTGCCGATGCCGAAGGCCAGCGCCCCGAACGCCCCGTGCGTCGCGGTGTGCGAGTCCCCGCAGACGATGGTCATCCCCGGCTGGGTGCGCCCCAGTTCGGGACCGATGACGTGCACAATCCCTTGTGTCGGGGAATGCAGGTCATGCAGCTCGATGCCCGCCGCGCGCACGTTCTCGACCAGCAGGTCCACCTGCCGCCGCGAGACGGGATCCGCGATCGGGAGACTCCGGTCTCCAGTCGGGACGTTGTGATCCACGGTGGCGAGGGTCAACTCGGGTCGGCGCACCGCGCGCCCGGCGAGGCGAAGTCCCTCGAACGCCTGCGGACTGGTCACCTCGTGCACCAGGTGCAGATCCACGTACAGCAGGGCGGGCCCGTCGCCCACCGGCGGCGTCACCAGGTGGGCATCCCACAGCTTCTCGAACAGCGTCCGCGCGGTCATGGCCTCAGACGCCGGCACCCGCCGGCTCGCGCGCGGCAGCCGCGGCGGCCTTCCCTTCCTCGGTCCACGGCATCATCGCGCGGAGCGCCTGGCCGACCCGCTCGATCGGATGCGTGGCCTCCTCGCGCCGCATCCGCGCGAAGTTCTCGCCGCCGTGACGGTGCTCGTCGAGCCACTCGCGGGCGAACTGGCCGCTCTGTACCTCGGCCAGGATCTTGCGCATCTCGGTCCGGGTGGCGTCCGTCACGATCCGTGGCCCGCGGGTATAGTCGCCGTACTCCGCGGTGTCGCTGATCGAATAGCGCATGAACGAGAGGCCGCCGCGGTTGATCAGATCCACGATGAGCTTGAGCTCGTGCAGGCACTCGAAGTAGGCCATTTCGGGCCGGTAGCCGGCCTCCACCAGTGTCTCGAAGCCGGCCTTGACGAGCGCCGAGACACCGCCGCAGAGCACCGCCTGCTCGCCGAAGAGGTCGGTCTCGGTCTCTTCCCGGAAGGTGGTCTCGAAGACGCCGGCGCGGGCGCAGCCGATGCCGGCGGCGTAGGCCAGCGCGTTGGCGAGGGCGTTGCCACTCGCGTCCTGGTGAACCGCCACCAGACCGGGGACGCCCCGCCCCGCCTCGAACTCGCTGCGCACCAGGTGCCCGGGTGACTTGGGGGCCACCATGGAGACGTCCACGCCGGCGGGGGCGACGATCTCGCCGAAGTGGATGTTGAAGCCATGAGCGAACATCAGCGTCTTGCCGGGCGTCAGCCCCGGGGCGACCGCCGCATCGTAGATGGTGCGGCAGTCCTGGTCCGGGACCAGCATCATGATCACGTCGGCGGCGCGAGCAGCTTCGGCGATCGGCCGCACATCCAGGCCCGCGGTCCCGGCGCGGCGGGCGGACCCGCCCTCCGGGCGAAGCCCGACGACCACCCGGACGCCGCTGTCGCGAAGGTTCAAGGCGTGGGCATGGCCCTGGCTGCCATAGCCGATGACGGCGACGGTCCGCCCGGCGAGGCGGGCGCGGTCGGTATCCTGGTCGTAATAGATGCGGGGCGATTGGCTCTTCTGCGAGGTCATCGTGACTCCGGAGACAGGGCAATGATGGCGTCGGGCGAGAGAAAGGGCGCGGACGCGGCGGGCCGGGCGGCCGGGGCCGCGCCGCCGGTTGTCGCGTCGCCAGGAGAAAGGACCACGGCCCCGCCGCGCGCGACGTCGAGCACCCCGAAGGGCTCGAGCGCCCGCAGGCAGGTGCAGAGGAACGGCGCCGTGCCTGTCACCTGCACGACGAGGGCGG
>JAOUDR010000013.1 GCA_029859185.1 Gemmatimonadota bacterium | reverse complement strand
CTTCCAACTCGAGCCCGTGCCGTGATTGGTCGGATATCCGGCGGCGACACATGGCCCTTGGCGAGGTAGCCCCCACGCACCGGGGCCGCACGTTCCGCTGCCGCGTGGACATGGGCGGATCGGGTAGTTCGCTTGCGCGGCCTTCGGAAGCCGTGTGGGTGGTCGAAATGGACGGTGAGTCCCACGCGCCGTTCGACGCCAGCCCGGACGACACGCGCGCGAGCCTGATGCGTCGCGTGGTAGCCTGGTTCGAACGCGTGTATCCATCCTGAGGCCGAGCGCACCACACGCTTGCGAGGCCCGCTCGCTCGCTGCTCGTTTGACCTTGGGCTTCGGCGCGACCATCTTCTACGTCCCCTGCCACCCGGAGTCACCATGAATCGCTTCATGCTCCCCACGATCGCGCTCGCGATCGTCGCCACACCCGTATGTGCCCAGCAGACCGCCCCGAACTTCGCCGTGAGTACTTCACGTGCCCTCTGGCAGGGACTCACGGGATACATCACCACCACCGCGGAAGAGCTGCCCGAGGATCTGTACGCCTACCGACCGACGGACGAGGTGCGTTCATTCGGCGAGATGTTCGCGCACGTCGCGGGCGCCCAGTATCTGATTTGCGCCGCGGCGCTCGGCGACCCGCCCCGTGACGAAGCCGAGGTCGAGCGGACGGCAAAGACGAAGGCCGCCATCGTGGCTGCCCTCAAGGCCTCGACCGAGTACTGCGCGCGGGCGTACGGGCAGACCGACGCGGCGGCGGGCCAGTCGACCCAGTTGTTCGGGCAGGATGCCACGCGTCTCTACGCCCTGACCATGAACGCCACGCACAACGGCGAGCACTACGGGAACATCGTGACCTACCTGCGCCTCAACGGGATCGTGCCGCCGTCGAGTCGTGGCGGGATGTAGGACAACCGCACGGGGCATGACGATCGACCGTCGGAGGTCAACCGGTGGCCTATGACGAACGCCTGGCCGACCAGGTCCGGGCCGTCCTGACCGGGGTGCCCGGGTTGCAGGAGAAGCGCATGTTCGGCGGGCTCTGCTTCCTGGTCCACGGCAACATGGCCTGCGGCATCGTCAAGGACGTGCTCATGGTGCGGGTCGGCCCCGACGCCTACGGGGCGGCCCTCACCGAGCCGCATGCCCGGGAGATGGACTTCACCGGCCGGCCACTGAAGGGGATGGTCTACGTGGACTCCGCCGGAGTGCAGACGCCAAAGACGCTGTCGGCGTGGGTGAAGCGGGGAGTCGCCTTTGCTGGCGCGCTCCCACAGAAGCGACCGAAGGGGCCAAAGCGGTAGACCTCCGCGAACCTCTGGGAGGAGTCCCCGGAGCCCCGGCGCGTGGCCGGGCGCCCGGTCGAAACCGCCGGTCCGCTGGTATCTGGACGGCGCGGAGCCAACGGCTCCGCGGACAAGTGCGTATGCTCCCAGGACTCAAACGACACAGGAGTCAAACATGCTCAGCCGCCGCGAATGGATCGGAGTCACCGCCGGGGCCGCCGGCGCACTGGCGCTCAACCCCCGCCTGCTGCGCGCCTTGCAACAAGGCAAGCTCATCCAGCGCGCCGTCCCCTCGACAGGGGAGATGCTGCCCGTGGTTGGTCTTGGGAGTTCGGCGACCTTCTCACAGGTCGCGCGGAGCGAGGAGACCGACGCACTGACCGAGGTGATCCGCACCATGGTCAGTCAAGGGGCCACCGTATTCGACACGGCGCCCAGCTACGGCGCCTCCGAGCAGGTCGCGGGGGACATCGCCAACACCATCGGCGTCGCCGACAAGATCTTCTGGGCCACCAAGGTCAACGTGGTCCAGCGCGGCGGCGACGGCACAGCTGATCCCACCGCCGCTCGCGCACAGATCGACGCGTCATTCGCGAAGTTCCGCGTGCCGAAGATCGATTTGATTCAGGTGCACAACCTGGCCGACGTTCCAACCCAGCTCGGGATCCTGAAACAACTCAAGAAGGAAGGTCGGATCCGGTATCTGGGAGTGACCACCACGAGCAACCGCCAGTACGAGCAGCTGGATCAAGTGATGCGGAACGAGCCGCTCGATTTCATCGGCATCGACTATGCGGTAGACAATCGCGATGTGGAGGAGACGATCCTGCCGCTCGCCGCCGAGCGGAAGATCGCCGTGATGGTCTATGTGCCATTCGGTCGCACGCGGCTGTGGCAGCGCATCGAGGGCCAGGATCTGCCGCCGTGGGCGGCGGAGTTCGATGCCACGACCTGGGCGCAGTTCTTCATCAAGTACGTGCTCAGCCATCCGGCGGTGACCGTCGTGACCCCCGCCACCAGCAAGGCCAACCACATGGTGGACAACATCGGCGGCGGCATGGGCCGGCTGCCGAACGCGGCGACGCGCAAACGCATGGCGGAATTCGTGGATGCGCTGCCCCCGGCGCCGCCGAGGAATCGCTAGCACCTCGGCCGGCACGTAGATCGGGTCTGGATGAGAGGGGCAGAGGGGCAGTGAGAAGCGCGTGGTCTTCTCTCTGCCCCTCTTGCCTGCTCCTCTGCCCCTCCACCATCGCCTTCAGCCCGCGTCTTCTAATCCGCCCCCGCTCCCCTCTCCCGACGGGAGCGTCGCGGCCGTCTCATTAGCGCTTCATGAGAGTCTTCCAACACACGCCGCCGCGTGCGCGCCGGACCTCTAGCGTGGGGTCAGTCGGCATCACTGACACCCACAAACCCAGGAGAGCACCATGCGCACGCTTCCCTTTCTCACCCTGCTCGCCGTGGCCACCGTGGCCTGCGATCAGGAATCCGCCACGGACCCGTCCCTTCGGGCCGACGGCTACGCCAACGCGGCGGACGCCGCCGCTCGGACCTATGACATCACCATCGAGAATCTGACGTCCAGCCAGCCGCTGTCGCCGGGGGTGGTGGTGGCGCACTCGAAGCAGGTGAGCCTCTTTGCTCGCGGCACCACCGCATCCGAGGGCATTCGGCTCATCGCCGAGCAGGGCAATCCCGCGACCGCCCTCGCCGACCTGACCGGCGCCGCGGGCGTCTTCCAGGTCACGGGGACCATGGCGCCCGTGCACCGCATCGGCGGCCCGGGCCCGTCAACGCTCACCACGCAGATCGCGGCAGCGGCGAACGCCGATCGGCTGTCGCTCGCGGTGATGCTGATCTGCACGAACGACGGCTTCGCGGGCCTCGACGCAGTGAAGCTGCCCGGTGGCCTCGAACCCGCCACCTTCTACGCGATGGCCTACGACGCGGGCACCGAGGTGAACGACGAGACCTCCACGAGCATCGTGGATCCGTGCTTCGCGATCGGTCCGGTGAGCGCGGACGGTGACGGCGACAGTCGCACGGCCGAGGGCGGAGTCGTCGGGATGCACGCCGGCATCGGCGGCGGTGCGGACCTCGATCCCTCCCTCCACGGCTGGAGCGGCCCGATTGCCCGGGTGACGGTCCGCCGGGTGAAGTGACCATGTAGCTTTGGGCTGGTGCGGCCGGAGGCAATCCCTCCGGCCGTCCGCCTTGTTCGAGGACTGGTCATGCGCATCCTGCTCGTCGAGGACGACAAGAACCTGCGTGGCTTCCTGCGGAAAGCGTTCCGTGAGGAAGGGTACGCGGTCGACGAGGCCGTCGACGGAGACGGTGCCGTCGAGGCCGCAGGCGAGTACGATTGCATCGTTCTCGATCTCATGCTGCCCGGCCGAGACGGCTTTGCCGTCGTTGAAACCCTGCGCCGCCGGGGCGATCGGACACCGGTCTTGATGCTCACGGCCCGCGGGGAACTGACGAACCGGGTGCGCGGACTCGAAGGTGGCGCGGACGACTATCTGACGAAGCCGTTCGATCTCCCGGAGTTGCTTGCCCGCGTACAAGCGTTGATCCGTCGCGCCAGCTTCCGGCAGGAGGACGCCATCCTCCGGGTTGGCGTGTTGAGCCTCGATCCGGTTGGGCGGCGGCTCCTGCGAGACGGGAAGCCGGTCGATCTGTCACCGCGGGAGTTCGATCTCCTGGCGTTCCTCATGCAACACGTCGGCCGGACGGTCTCGCGCTCCCGGATCGGGGAGGCGGTCTGGAACTACCAATTCGATCCCGAGACCAACGTGGTGGACGTGTACATCAACTACCTGCGGAAGAAGCTCGGCTCTCTCCCCGACGGCACCGAAATTTGCACCGTCCGCGGCGTGGGGTATCGGCTGGAGGGCCCGTGACCGAGCGGGCGCTTTCGCACGACCTGCAGCGTCGCTTCGACCGGATCCTGTGGAGCACGCTCGTCGCGTTTGGCGCGACCGTCCTGGTCGCGTTCGCCGTCGTCGGAGAGATCTCGCTCCGCCGGACCATTGCCAATACCGCGGATGTCGTCGAGTCGCTGCTTGGCCTGTATGCCGATCCGGCCGGCGAGCGCACCCCCGTGGCCCCCGCGATGCTGGCGGATCAACTGGTTGGCATGGGCGCGCGATTCGTCATCACCCGCACACTTCCCAGCGGTGACGGCGAGCGCTCGGTCTACTTCCTCACGCCGGACATGCCGGCGAAGCGGATCGAGACCCTCAGGCCCGACGCGACGCCAGAGGAGATTGCGAGCCTGCTGCGCCGCGAGGTCGCGGCTCGCGGGCGCTTGACCTATGGCCTGCTGCACCGCCGCGTGGGCGAGTTCGACATCTTCGTGACCGCCACGCGCAGTCCGTATCTCCTGGGTCTCGGCGTGCTCGCGGCCGTGGTTGCGCTGCTGATCCCGGCGGCCGGCTTCGCGGCCCGACGCGCCACCCAACGGGCGGTGGCCACGGGCCTCGCGCCCGTCGAGCGGGTACGGCGGGAGACGCAGGACATCGACCCGGACGACCTGAGCCGACGGGTGACCGAGCCGGCCGGAGTGGCCGAGGTCACCGAGATCGCCGGGGCCATCAACCGCCTGGTGGCGCGCGTCGAAGCGGCGCACGAGACGCTCGAGGCGTTCACGGCTGACGCTAGCCACGAACTGCGCACACCGCTCACCCATCTGCGGGCCCAGGCCCACTGGGCCCTGGCCGAGGGGCGGTCGCCCGAGGAAACCCGCGAGTCCCTCCGCGCCATCGCCGACGAGGTCGAGCGGGCGGGTCGGCTCGTCGAAGACCTGTTGCTGCTCGCGCGCGGCGATAACCAGGAGCTGCACTGCGACCGCGAGCCGTTCGCCATCGGCCCGCTCTTGACGGAGGTGGTGGAGATCACCGAGGCCATGGCCGCCGGCTGCACACTCGACGTCACGTCTCAGATCGACAACGGCGGCTGGGTGGTGGGCGACCCGAGGTACGCGCGCCAGATCCTGCTCAACCTCGCTTCCAACGCCGTTCGACATACCGCCACGGGCAGCATCACCTTCCGCATGCAGGCCGAGGGACAGATGCTCGGCGTCGCCGTGACCGACTCGGGCGAGGGCATTGCGCCGGAACACCTGGAGCGGGTTTTCGACCGCTTCTATCGTGTCGAGACGTCCCGCAGCCGTTCGCACGGTGGCGCCGGTCTGGGACTCGCGATTGCCCGGATGCTTGCCGAGCTGCAGGGTGGGCGGCTGGTGGCGGCCAGCGCGCCTGGTGCGGGGAGCACCTTCACGTTCTGGCTCCCGCGGGCGGAACGCGAACGCGCGTAGCCATCGATCCGCGCGGGCATCCATGGGCTGATGCGAGCTTCAGCCCGACGATCCCGACGACGTTCAGGCCTACGAAGAAGAACCGAGCAGCGTTCGCGGGCTCGCTGAAGACGGCGAGGCCAAGCGCGAAAGTGCCCGCCCAGCTCGAGCCCACGGGCCAGGACATGCCGTCTACCTTGCGGGGAGGAAGAAGCGGACCCGCAAAGCCGCGGTGCATGGCTCCGGCTGGAAAGGCCTCTCGTGGCGCCATCATGCTGAGTCGCAAGACGCGGTCTCCCGTCCTGATCTGCTCCGTCATCTTCGCCGTCGGGGTCGTCGTTCGGGTTTGGGTACTCCTCCACTACGTCCCGGCGGAGTACATCGCCCCCCACACCAGATGGGAGGCAGAGGCGGTTGCCGTATCTCTGGCTACGGAAGGCGCGTTCGCGGACCCGTACGCCGTCCCTACCGGCCCCACCGCGCACGTGGCGCCGGCGTGGCCGTTCCTGCTGCACCTGGTCTATCGCGGGCTGGGGCTTACCCGCACGGCTGGCTACGTCACCTGGGCGATGGGGATCGTCGTCTACGCGACGATGTTTGCCCTGTTGCCGTGGGTGAGCCTCCGGCTGGGAGTCGGGGCCGCACCAGGAGTGCTCGCGGGATTCGCGGGTGCCATCCTCTGGATCGCCTGGCCCGATCCCGCCCAGGCGCTCGCCGGGCTCGCGATGGAACTCGTGCTGGTCGCGTTCGTTTCGCGCTGGTCAGGTGCCCGGCCGGGGCTGCTTTCATCACTCCTGGTGGGTGTCGGCTGCGCGCTGGCGCTGCACGCGCAGCCTGCGCTGCTCCCCGTCGTCGCTGGCTGCATGGCATTCGAGTTGTGGTGGCGGCGGCACGAGCGCGCCTGGGTCGGAACAACGGTGTTGGCCCTGGGCGTGATGCTCACCAGCGTCCCGTGGACGGTCCGGAACTACCGCGCGCTGGGCGCACCCGTCTTCATGCGCAGCAACCTGGGCCTCGAACTGCGCATGGCATTCCACGAGGGGGCACACGCCGACCTGGAGGTCTCGCATCAGCGGGGCGGCGCCCGACATCCACGCACGAGCACCGCCGAGGCCGTGCGCGTGCGGGAACTCGGCGAAGTGTCCTACATGCGGGAGGCGCGAGATGAGGCGGCGGCCTGGGTCGCCGCACACCCCACGGAGGCCCTGCGGCTCGTCGGCCAGCGCTTTCTCTACTATTGGTTCGGCCCGCTCCACGATCCCCCCGTGGCCGCAGCATACGCGGCGCTCACCCTCCTCGCCGCCGTCGGGCTCGTGCGCCTGATGCGCGCGCTGAGTTCCCCACAGCAAGCGGCGCTGGTCATTCCGCTGCTGCTGTTCCCGCTCATCTACTACGTCATGAGCTACATGACGCGCTATCGCCTCCCGCTCGACTGGCTCCTCCTGCTCTGTGCGGCGGCCGGTATCCTCGGCTGGCGGGCGCCGTCCCGTCCCGCCGACGACGAGCAGTCGCGGAATCGGCTCCCGTAGGATCGACCGTTGCCGGATGACGGCTCGACTGCGACGTCGCCGCACCCCGGGCCACGCGATTAGGTTTGTCTCGGGCTCCTCCAGTCTTTCCGTCAACCCCATTCGCGAGTGAGTACCGTGGGCAACCCTCCGTCGATCTTTCCCCGCGCCCGGATACCCTATGGCACGTGGGGCAGCAGTTATTTCCCGGCCTGGCAGACTTCGCCCTTGGCGGAAGTGAACATCGGCCAGTTCGCCGGCGAGGCGATGAACCGCATTCTCGGGCTCCGACGCGTTCCGGCCAGTCAGCTCGACTACCTCGTCATCGGGTCCACGATCCCGTGGCACTGGAAGTTCTGGAATGCCCCGTTGGTGGCGAGCTGCCTGGGCAACCGGGTCCCGGGCTTCCACGTGGAACAGGCGTGTGCCACGGGACTCCAGGCGATTCTCCTGGCCGCGGCGCAGGTCGAGACGAAGGCCCACGACACCGTCGGGGTGCTGACGTTCGACCGCACCAGTGACTCGCCGGTCGGCGTGTTCCCCGAACGGCGCGCCCACCAGCGAACCGTGCCGATCGCCGACGTGTGGGACAACTTCGGATTCGATCCCGCGACGGGAAACGCGATGATCACCACGGCCGGGATCGCGGCCCGCAAGTACAAGATCGACCGCAGCGAGGTCGACGAGATCGCGTTGCTGCGGCACGAACAGTACTTCCAGGCCAAGCAATCGGGCTTCCTCGATCGGGTGCTGGTTCCACTCGAAGTCCTGAACCTGCAAGGCCGACCGATGGGACGCATCGACGACGACGTGGGCGTGCGGAAGCTCACCCTGGAGAGCCTGCGCGCGATGCGCGAGCTGGATACGTGCGTGACCGGCGGCACCCAGACCCACGCCTCCGACGGCATGGCGTCCCTGCTCGTCACGACACCCGAGCAGGCGCGCGCGCTGAGCCCGCGGCCCGAGATCGACATCCGCTTCGTCGGGACGACCACGGTGCGCACGCAGCCCAGCCTGATGCCCGAGGCACCGGCGCTCGCCGTGCGCAAGCTCCTGGCCGATACCGGACTCACCATGGCGGACATCGCCGTGGTGAAGAACCACAACCCGTTCGCCGTCAACGACGCCGTCTTCGCGCGGGTCGTGGACTACGACTGGAAAGAGATGAACAAGACGGGCAGCTCGCTTGTGTGGGGTCACCCCCAGGGCCCGACACTCACCCGGCTCGTGATCGAGGCGCTCGAAGAGGCCGTGGATCTGGGCGGCGGCCACGTACTCGTGTTCGGCTGCGCCGCAGGTGACGTGGGGATTGCCGCGCTGCTGACCGTCACGGAAGGAGCGTGACCGCAATGACGACAGCCATGCGACAACCGACCCTCGAGACCCTCGGCCTCGGTGGCGTGCTCGACCTGTTCCGCAACGGCCGTCTGCCTGCCGACCCCGCTGGGTTGGTGGACCGCGTGTTCGGCCCGGCCAAGGCGCGCGGATCCCTGGTGATCACCGGCGCCAACGGGATTGTGGGTGCGGGGAAGACCATGCAGCTCGGCTCACGCCTACAACCGTACGACGTCCGGATCGTGGCACTCGACTTCCCCAATGCACCAGACGGGATCGGCGCGCAGTATCCCGGACTCGAGCAGGCGTTCGGCCGTGAAGGTGCGGCCCGCATCATGGGCAACATCATCCGGCTGAGCTATGACGGCACACACCTGCCGGTCGAACTGGCGAACCTGAAGCCCCGGTTCCTCCTCGAGGCGATCCCCGAGATCCTCGATGTCAAGCGCGCCCACTATGCCGTGTTCCGCAAGGCCTTTCCGGACATCGAGATCCGCTCCGTGACGTCAGGGTTCCCGAGCGCCGAGCTCGGCGTGGGCATCGCGCACCCGGCGTTCCCGCATCAGATCAACAAGGTGTGGGAGGTGGTCGAACCGGAGCCGTCGGATGTCACACGGCTGCTGTGGGCGCTTGGGCTCCTGCCCGTGCCGGTCAGCGATCACTGGTCGTTCGTGCTCGACGTGCTGTTCTGCGGCATCACACTGGCCGCGTTGCGATACCACCGCGCCCGCAACATGCCGTTCTGGAAGATCGACAAGTTCGCCCGGAAACTGGTGGGACCAAACCCGTTCCGGGCGCACGACGCCATCGGCGCCAAGGGCGCCAACTTCCTCACGTGGTCGTGCCTGCATCACCTGACGGAGCACTACGGCGAGTTGTTCCGGCCCACACCGGAACTCGAGGCACACAAGGACAGCGGGCAGGATTGGTACCCGCCCAACCACTTCAGGCCGCTCGTCAATTGGGCGCTCGATGACACGGCGGCGGACGAGTTCCGCACCTGGATGCTGGGCTCCGTCTATCAGATGACGGCCCTCATGTTGCACGAGCGGCGCGGACACCTGTCACACCTGAACGCCATCGGGGAGTTGTGCGCGCAGTTCCGGCGCGGCGTGCTGGCGCTGATGCGCGAAGACGGCCCCGACGGCGTCCGCGCGACCGTGCAGCGGTACCACGCGCTGCACCCCGAGGCCGCATCCACCGCGTGGTACCCCGACGCGCTCCACGCGATGGCCGCCCCGGAGTGGCAGCAACTCTACGTGAACGCGGAGCATGACGGGACGGTGGGCGTCGTCACCATCAGTCGTGAGTCGTACAACCGTGACGTCGACGCGGAGTTGAACCGCGCGATCGACTGGCTCAAGGCCGCGAAGATCGACCGGGTCATCCTCACGAGTGACTTCCACCTCTCCACGCAGATGGTCGGGGCGGATACGGCGGAGTTCTATCCCGCCCTGGAGCGGGAGGACGAGGGCGAACGCATCGCCAGCACCTGGTCACGAACGGCTCGCCGTCTGAACGACGAGTTCGCCGTCTCGGTCGCGTTCGTGGCCGGGAAGCGTGCGCTCGGCGGGATGCTGGAGCTGCTCATGCACTGTCACTACATCGTGGCGAACGACGGCGCATCACTCGGCATGCCTGAAGTGACGTTGCCGGTGGTGCCCGGCATGGAGGGATGCCATTGGCCGCTGCGTAAGGCCAAGCCCGCAGACCGCGGCAAGCTGCTCCACCTGCTGCTGTCCGGCAGGGCGGTGACCGCCGGCGATGCGGTTGGCTGGTTGATCGACTACGCGGCCCCGATGAGCGCCGCCCTCGCCATGGCATGGAAGATCGCCGCCGATGGGAAGCACGGGCTCGTGCGACGGACAGTGGAGGCCGCATCGATCGAGGTCCCCGATGGCGTGAGCGGACTGCCAACCGGACGATCGCCAGAGGGAGAGGCCGGCCGGGAAGCGATCATGGAGTGTATCCAGCAGGCGTGCGCCGTCCCGCTCACCGAGGCGTTGGGCGTGCAGGCCAGGCTCTCGGCGGCATTCATGGTATCCGACGCGTGCCGCTCCGGGGCCGTTGGCAGCGACTTTGCCAAGACGGTGCTGGTGTAGGGCGCGACGGGCGCGATGGGCGCGGGGGAGCACGAGGGTCGCCACGGGAAGGCCGTGAGAAGCGACGCAAGTGTTTCGCCTGCTGCGTTTCTCACTCCGAGACGTGCGCTGGCGCTGCTTCCCGTCCGGCGGCAAAGGCCCGGCGGTTGAGCTCGAGGTGCCGTTCGGGGATGCGTCGCTCGAGGGTCCGCTGCCACGCGTCGTCGGGGAGATCGAGCACATTCGCGAGCGCGCCGAGGAGCACCACGTTGGCGGCGCGGTGATCGCCCAACGCCAGCGCCTGCTGCGTCGCCTCGAGCACCATGACCTGAAAGCCCTTGCTGCTGAGGAACTCGATCGCATCCTCGGGATACGGCCGCGAATCGCCGACCCGCACCGGCTCGACCTGGTGGTCGTTCACGATGACGATCCCGCCCGGCTTCAGGAAGTGGGCGTAGCGTAGCGCTTCGAGCTTCTCGAGGGCCACCAGCACGTCGACCTGCCCGCGCGGTGCCATAGGCGAGTGGACCCGCTCACCAAAGCGCACGTGACTGAAGACCGCGCCACCGCGCTGCGCAACGCCGTGAAACTCCCCCTGCTTCACATCCTGTCCGGCCTCCATGGCGGCCAGCGCTAGCAGCTCGCTTGCCAGGACCGCTCCCTGTCCGCCCACCCCGGCGATCACGACGTTCGTTACCGGCATTCAGGCAACCTCCGTGGCCACGATGGCCTCGGTCGCACAGAGCTGGGCACACAGCGAGCAGCCCGTGCACTCCCACTCGTGAATTTCCGGGCCATCCGCTCCCCAGACCAGCGCGGGACACCCGGTCTCCATGCACTCCTCGCACTGGATGCAGTCCTCGAGCACGACGCGGTAGGGAACGCGCGTCTCGGCCTTCGAGACGGGCAGCAGCCGGCAGAAGCGTCGCGCAATGATCACCGCCGGACCGGCGTGATCGAGTCCGGCCCGGATGGCCCGCTCCGTAGCCTCCAAATCCCACGGATCCACCACCTCGATCTGCTCCACGCCAATCGCCCGGATCAGCGCCTCGTAGTCCACGGCGGGCGCCGGTTTCCCCTTCAGGGTGTGCCCCGTTCCCGGGTGCTCCTGGTGACCGGTCATCCCCGTCGTGCCGTTGTCGACCAACACCACGGTCGTTGGCACCTGGTTGTACACGGCACTCACCAGACCAGGGAGCCCGCTGTGCAGGAACGTCGAGTCGCCAATCACGGCCACCACGCGAGGCTCGCCGGCCCGCTGAAAGCCGGTGGCGTTGCTGATGCTGGCGCCCATGCAGAAGGTCGTGTGGATGGCCTGATAGGGTGGTAGGCACCCGAGGGTGTAGCACCCGATATCCCCGGTCACCAGCACGCCGAGCTTCCGCAGCGTGGTGAAGACACCCCGATGGGCACAGCCGGCGCACAGCACCGGCGGACGTGGCAGGATCGTGGTTTCCGCGCTGAAATCGCCCGGCACCGGCGCACCCGTCAGACCGGCGGCCACGAGATCCGCACCGAGCTCCCCCACATTCGTGAAGCGTGCCTTGCCGATCACGTTGTGGATTCCCAGCGCCGCCATCTCCTGCTCGATGAATCCCTCGCTCTCTTCCACCACGAACACCGTGGCGAAGCGCGCACAGAACTCCTTGAGTCGTCGCTCCGGCAACGGGTAGAGCATCCCCAATCTGAAGATGGTGGCGTCGGGGCAGACCTCCTTCACGTACTGGTACGGAATGCCATGCGTGACGACGCCGATCTCAGCGCCGCCCTCTTCGATGACGTTGCCCGGGAACTCCTCGGCAAACTCCCGCAGCTGGCCGAGTTTCGCTTCCAGCTCGACGCGACGGAACCGCGCGTACACCGGGATGGCATACTGACTCACCTGGCGCGAGAACGGCTTCCGCTCTCGCTCCGTCCGCTCACCCGGCTCCACGAGGCCGCGCGTGTGTGCCAGTCGCGTGGTCGTGCGCAGCATCACCGGGGTGCGGAACCGCTCGCTCAACTCGAACGCGTCCCGGGTGACCGCGCGCGCCTCCGCGGCGTCGGCCGGCTCCAGCAGCGGTACCTTTGCCACCTTGGCGAAGTAGCGGCTGTCCTGCTCGTTCTGCGACGAGTACATCCCCGGATCGTCCGCCACGAGCACCACGAAGCCCGCGTTGGTCCCGGCATAGGGAAAGACCATGAACGGGTCGGCGGCAACGTTGAGGCCCACGTGCTTCATGGTGACCATGCTGCGCACCCCGCCGAGCGCCGCGCCCATGGCCTCCTCGAACGCGACCTTCTCGTTGGTGGACCAGTGGGCGTCGACCTCGTCGTACGTCGCCAGCCGCTCCAGCACCTCGGTGCTCGGCGTGCCCGGATAGCCGGCGGCGAACACGACGCCCGCCTCCCAGGCTCCGCGCGCCACGGCGTCGTTGCCGGACATGAGCTTCACGATTCCCATTCTTCCCCTCCATCAGCCGTGTACACGGCACCAGTCATGAGCGCCGGATAGTGCTCGGTGAACGCGGCCAGCATCTCGTCGAGCGGCAGGTCGTCGTACGGTCCCCGGTCGCGCACGTACTCCATGTAGCGATGGCCCTGGCGGTCCGCCTGCTGGAACAGGCTGTCGTGTCGTCCGTCAAACTCGAGCGGCTCGACGCCGAACCGCTCGCACAGGGTGCGGTTGAACGCGGGGGTCGCCTTCACCCAGCGATCCTCGAGGTAAAGCTCGGCATATCCATGGAAGACGAACAGGTCGGTGCCCATCGCGCGCCGCATCCGGTCCGTCGTGAGGTGATTCCGCACGTCGGCAAAGCCGAGCCGGGCGGGGATGCCCATGGCCCGGCCGGCCGTCGCGAGGAGCACGGCTTTCGCGACGCAAAAACCGGAGCGCCGGGCCAGCACGCTACTGGCCCGCATGGCGGCCGGCCTCAGGTCGATGTGCTTGGGATCGTAGCGAATGCCGTCGCGCACGGCGTAGTAGAGTGCGACCGCCCGGTCGATGGCGCCGGTACGCGCCGCCGTGACTGCACGCGCGAACTCCACAACCAGGGGGTGATCGGCATCGAGAAAGCCGGTTGGTTGGAGCTGCGCGCCGCCATCCGCCGCCACTGCATCCATACGCCTCGACCCCGGGAATACTCCCCAAGGTCGGTACGACGGTAGGGTAGGGGCAAGGGGCGGCGACATGCGCCGCGGCGGTCAGGCGCTGGCGGCGAGCGTAAGCTCCGGTGCATCGGTGGCGGCGAGTGACTCCTCCACCATCTCCCGGAAGACCGCGAAGACGTGGGGATCCCGCCAGCCCTTCTCCACTTCGGCGGCAATGTGGTCCAGCGCTTCGGTGGGGGAGAGCGGTACCCGGTACGGGCGCTTGGTGGTGAGCGCGTCGTAGATGTCCACGATCTGGAGGACCCGGGCCGTCAGGGGAATCTCCTCTCCGCACAGGCGGTCCGGGTACCCCGCGCCGTCGAAGCGCTCGTGGTGGTGCCGGATGATCGGGAGCACGCGGCGGAACGACGCGAGTCCCGCGCAGATGCGCTCCCCCTCCGTCGGGTGGCGGCGCATGACCTCCCACTCATCGTCCGTGAGCGGTCCCGGTTTGAGCAGGATCGCGTCCGGTACGGCCACCTTGCCGATATCGTGAACGATCCCGGCCAGCCGGAGCGCCTCGATTTCGACCTCGCTCAGCTCGAGCCGCTGGCCCAGACGCTCCGCGTACTCCGCCAGCCGCTCGCAGTGACCGTGCGTGTTCGGGTCCTTGCCCTCGATGCACTGCGCCATCGCAACGATCACCGTCTCCGCCGGCTCGAGCCCGTCCGTGAAGCCTTTCGCACGAACAAGGCCCTGGACACGCGCCACCAATCGGGAAAGGTCGAATGGCTTACCGAGCAGGTCGTCCGCACCGGCCTCCAGCGCGCGGATGCGGAGTTCCTCCACCTCCATCCCCGTGGCGAGCAGGACGGGAATGAGCCGAGTCGCCGGATCGTGCTTGAGCCGTCGGCAGGCTTCGAACCCGTCCATCTCGGGCATCAGGGCATCCAGGATCACGAGGTCCGGCCGCTCGCGACGCACGTGATCGAGGGCCGGACGGGCGGCGCTCAGGCCGGTGATCGTGGCGCCGGCGCGGCGCAGCACCCGTTCGAGCAACCGCCGGATGTCAGGATCATCGTCCACCACCAGGATGCGCGCATGCGCGAGGGGACCGCTGGCGGTCTGCTGCATCGTGGAGTCATCGGGTTGGACTGCCGGGGCCTTCGGACCACGCGCACACACTTCGGGCGTCGTCGCGACCGCGGCCAGCACCGCACCCACCACCTCACGCAACCGCGCCGGCTTGACGGGCTTGCTGACGTACGCCGCGAACCGTGTGGCGGGCATCGCGTCGCTCACGTCGCGGCCTTTGCGCTGGAGGGTGGTCATGAGGATCAGCGGCGTCGTGCCGGCGTGCGCCACGGCGCGGATCTCCGCGGCAAGCGCCCGGCCATCCAAGCCCGGCATGTGACCATCGACGAGGATCGCGTCGTATCGCTCGCCCGCACGAAGCCGCGCGAGCGCCTGCGCCCCACCGGTCACGGCCGTCGCGCTCCCACCCCATCCCTCGACGAGTTCCACAACGTGCTGGCCCGCGAGCGCGCTGTCATCCACCACCAGGAGTCGCTTGCCGATGAGATCGGGGTCGAGCGATTGGTGCGACCGCGCCTCGTCGATCGCGCGCACCTCAACCGTGAACCGGAACGTCGAGCCCTTCCCCAACTCGCTCTCGGCCCAGATCCTCCCACCCATCAGCTCCACCAGCTCCTGGCAGATCGAGAGTC
>JAOUDR010000377.1 GCA_029859185.1 Gemmatimonadota bacterium | reverse complement strand
ACCGCAGGCGCCCCCGGCCGCGACGGACACGGCGCGGTACGAGGCTCCGGTGGACGTCGACACGGCCGGACTGCCCGGGCCCGCCCAACCCATCTTCTTCCGTCACGACATCCACGCCGGCCAATACGAGATCGACTGCAAGTACTGCCACGCCTACGTCGAGCGTTGGTTCAATCCGGGGATGCCCTCCACGGCCTCCTGCATGGGGTGCCATCTCATCGTGGGTACCGGGAATCCCGAGGTCCAGAAGCTCCGCGACGCGTACGCGGCCAACCAACCCATCGCGTGGGTGGAAGTGCATCCGCTCTCGCAGTTCGTCCGGTTCCCGCACATGCGGCACGTGGTGAACGGGGAGCTCGAGTGCAAGGAATGCCACGGCGAAGTCGAACGGATGCCGCAGGTCTACCAGTACGCTTCACTCAAGATGGGTTGGTGTGTGGGATGCCACATGGACAACGAGTACAAGGACCAACCGGGTCACGGCGTAACCACCGACTGCAGCGCCTGCCACTACTAGTGGTGGAGGGGTGATGTCCGACGGCATGAATCGCCGGAAGTTCCTCAAGGTCATGGGTGTCACCGGTGGTGGCGCGTCCGTGATGGCGGGGTGCTCCACCGATGCGGTGGAGAAGCTCATCCCGTACCTGGTCCCCATCGAGGATCAGATTCCGGGGCAGGCCGTTCACTACGCCTCCACGTGTCGTGAGTGCCCCGCCGGGTGCGGTGTCCATGTCCGTGTGCGCGAGGGGCGGGCGGTCAAGGTCGAGGGGAACCCGGAGCATCCGGTCAACCAGGGACGGTTGTGTGCGCGCGGCCAGGCGGCGCTCCAGGGCACGTACAACCCCGATCGCGTCCGCGGGCCGCTGGCGCGCTCGGCGAGCGGGAGTCTCGAGCCGATTGGATGGGACGACGCGCTGGCCCGGCTCGCGACGCAGCTGGCGGATGCCGGCGACGGACTGGTCTTCCTGACGGGCGAGGAACACGGGAGCTTCGGCGAGCTCGTCCGCGAGTGGGCCGAGGCGTTCGGTGGCCGCCACGTGATGCACGAGCCGTTCGGGTACGAGGCGCTGCGTCAAGCGGGTCAGTCGGTCTTCGGGACCGCGGCCTTGCCCGACTACCGGCTTGGGGAGGCGGACTACGTCCTTTCCTTCGGCGCCGATTTCCTCGAGACCTGGCGCAGCCCGGTCGAGCACACCCGCGGGTTCGTGGCCGTCCATGGCTACCACGAGGGCCGGATGGGGCGGTACGTCCACGTCGAGCCGCGCATGAGCATGACGGCAATGAGCGCGGACGAGTGGATCGCGCCACGGCCCGGCACCGAAGCACTGGTGGCGCTGACGCTGGCGCACGTCGTGGCCAACCACCACGCGGACCGCGCGCCGGCCGATGCGGCCGGACTGCGCGCGCTGCTTGCCCCCTACGAGCCGGAAGACATGGCCGAGCGGACGGGGGTGTCCGCCGAGGTGGTGCATCGCCTCGCGGAAGAGTTCACGGCTGGCCCGAGCGTGGCGTTGCCGGGCGGCGTCGGCACGCAGCATCCCGACGCCCACATCACGGCCGCCGCGGTCCACCTCCTCAACTACCTCGCCGGCAATGTCGGGCGCTCGGTGGTGTTCCCCGGCGGGCACGCGGCGGAGACGTTGCCGTACGCGCAGCTCGTCGCGCTTCTCGAGGCGGCACGGAACGGCCGAGTGACGGTGCTGCTGCTCCACGGCGCGAATCCCGTGCACGGAACGCCGGCAGGTCTCGGGGTGGCGGAAGCGCTTGCCGCCGTGCCGTTCAAAGTGAGTTTCTCTCGGTTCCTGGACGAGACATCGCAGCTCGCCGACCTCGTCCTGCCCGATCACGATCCGTTCGAGCAGTGGAATGACTACGCTCTGCGTCCGGGTGTGCGGTCCCTGCAGCAGCCGGTCATGCAACCGGTGTTCGACACGCGGCAAACGGGCGACGTCTTGATCGACGTGGCACGCCGCGCCGGTGGGGCGACCGCGGCGCGGTTCGCCCTCGGTGGAGCGACACAGAATCTCTTCAAGACATATCTGCAGGAGCAGTGGCGAGCCCTCCAGCGAACGCAGGCGGATCGGCGGCCGTTCGATCAGTTCTGGCACGACGCCTTGCAGCACGGCGGCGTTTGGGCCGACAGCTCCCACGGTCCGGTTCGGCTCACACGCGGCCTTGCTCTCGATGCGGTATCGTGGTCGGCGCCGGAGGGACAGTTCGCGCTGATTGCCTATCCATCGTCGAGTCTGTTTGACGGGCGCGGGGCCAACCGACCGTGGCTGCAGGAGCTGCCGGATCCCGTCACGAAGATCACCTGGTCCAGCTGGGTCGAGATCCACCCGGAGACCGCGACCCACCTGGGGATTGCCGAGGGGGACATCGTCGAGGTCACGTCGGCGGCGGGCAGTGTCGAGGTACCGGCCTACCTCTATCCCGGGGTCCGGCCGGATGTCGTGGCCATGCCGCTCGGACAGGGCCACACGGCCTACGGTCGGTATGCCGAGGGCAGGGGAGCAAACGCTTACCGGCTGCTCGATCACGCACCGACGGCGTTCGGTGGGGTGAGCCACTACGCCGCGGTGGCACTCCGCCCCACCGGCCGACACGAACGCCTCGCCAAGACCGAAGGAAGGAACCGTCAGCTGGACCGCGGGATTGCCCAGGCGGTCACCGTGGCTGGGATCGCGAGCGGCGAGCTGGAGCATGGGGCGCACGCCGAGCACGCCGCGCCGATCCCCGAGCGGGAAGAGCACGTCGTCGAGCAGGTTGCCGAGGGCCAGGCGGAGGCGCGGAAGTACGGACCGTACGCCTTCGAAACCACGCGCTGGGCCATGGCGGTGGACCTGGGCAAGTGCACGGGCTGTAGCGCGTGCGTCATCGCGTGCAGCGCGGAGAACAACGTGCCGTTCGTCGGTCCCGATCAGGTGCGGCGTGGCCGCGAGATGCAGTGGATCCGGGTCGAGCGGTACTTCGAGGGGGGCGAGCATGGGGAGCCGCTGGAGGCCCGCTTCGTGCCGATGATGTGCCAGCACTGCGGCAACGCACCGTGCGAGCCGGTTTGTCCGGTCTTCGCCGCGTACCATACGCCGGACGGGCTCAACGGTCAGGTCTACAATCGGTGCGTCGGCACGCGGTACTGCGGCAACAACTGCCCGTACAAGGTCCGCTACTTCAACTGGTATGACATGTCCACGGGGGAGGACCCACGGACGTTCGCGTGGCCGGAGCCGATGCACTGGCTCCTGAACCCCGACGTGACCGTGCGGTCCAAGGGCGTGATGGAGAAGTGCACCTTCTGTGTGCAGCGCATCCGGGGCGCGCAGCATCAGGCCCGCGTCGAGGACCGGCCGGTGGCGGATGGCGACGTCCGCACGGCGTGCCAGCAGACCTGTCCGGCCGATGCCATTGCCTTCGGCAACCTCACCGACCCGGCCTCGCGCGTGGCGCAGGTCGCCGCCGCCGAGCGCGGCTACCGGGTCCTCGACGGCCTCAACACCAAACCGGCGGTCACGTACCTCATGAAGGTCCGCAACGTGGTGGAAGGGTAGACGGCCATGGCGACTACCGTACACCCGGAAGCCGCACCGCACGCGCACCCGACCTATCACGAGGTCACGCGCGACATCGCGGCGACGCTGGGGAATCCCAGCCGTTCCTACTTCCTCCTGCTCGGCGTCGTGCTCACGGTGCTGGGTGCGGGTGCCCTGGCACTGCTCTACCAGATTCGGTGGGGGCTGGGGGTCGCGGGCTACACGCCGCCGG
>JAOUDR010000376.1 GCA_029859185.1 Gemmatimonadota bacterium | reverse complement strand
TTGGTGAACACGCTGCCGGAGGACTACAGTCTCCTGTACGGGCCCGACCGCCCCTTCGCGCCGAGTCTCGCCCGCACGAACACCGGCTCCGCGTTTGACGCCCGCTCCATGAGTGGATCGGAGTCGTGTGGCACCTCCCGATGCCACGAGCAGATCGTGGCCGAGTGGAAAGTGAGCGCCCATCGCTACTCGGCGATGGACGTCGCGTTCCAGTCCGTTCAGGAGGTGATGGCCAAGCAGAATGGCGCGGAGTCCACCCGCTATTGCGGCGGCTGCCACGACCCCATCTCGCTCTTCTCCGGCACCAAGAACGTGTTCACCGAGGATCTCACCAACCTCGCAGGCTACCAGGAGGGGGTCTCCTGCATCGTCTGCCATGCCATCGAGGAAACCGACGTCAAGGGCAACGCGGCCTACGTGATCCGGCAGCCCGAGCGCTACATGTTCGAGCTGGAGGACGGCCCCTCCACCCGCGTGCTTCGCGATTTCCTGATCCGCGCCTATCCCCGGCACCACGTGCAATCGCTGCAGCACAAGCTGTTCAAGAGTCCCGAGTTCTGCGCCGCGTGCCACAAGCAGTTCATCGACGAGGAGATCAACCAGGTCGGCTGGGTGCAGCTCCAAAACCAGTACGACAACTGGCGCAAGAGCCGGTGGAACGAGCCCGGCGACCCGCAGAAGACGATCGAGTGCCGGGAGTGTCACATGCCGCTCGAGGATTCGCGCGACGCGGCCAGCGGAGACGCGCTCGACTACAACCGCACGTCGCGCGACGGCAAACACCGCAGCCACCGGTTCCTGGCGGCCAACCAGTTCATGCCCCTCGCACTCAAGCTCGAGGGCGCCGAGGAGCATGCGCGGCTCACGGAGCAGTGGCTGCGCGGTGAAATCGAGATTCCGGAGATCGCCGACAAGTGGCGCGCCGGTCCCGCCGTGCCCGTGGAGCTGGTCGTACCGGACTCCGTCGAGCCGGGCCAGAACGTGCGGATCCAAGCGCTCGTGACGAACAACAAGGTCGGCCACGACTTCCCGACGGGCCCCCTCGACATCATCCAGGCGTGGGTGGAAATCGAGGTGACGGACCAGGCCGGGCAGATCGTCTACCATTCGGGCCGGACCGACGCACGGCATTTCATCGAGCCAGGCTCCTTCATCTTCAAGGCGGAGCCCGTGGATCAGGCCGGCAACCTGATTGATCGGCACAACCTCTGGGAGATGGTCGGCGTGCGCTACCGGCGTTCGATGTTCCCCGGCGCGTCGGACCGGGCAGAGTTCAGCTTCTCTTGTCCCGGCACCGCGCTGGTGGCACAGGGCACGGCGCCCGCCACCCTCGACTCCGACGTGGCGTTTCGCGCTCCCCGGGGGGAGACCGCCACACTCCAGGTGACGGCCCGACTCATGTACCGGAAGGTGGATCAGTTCCTCCTCAACTTCCTGTACGGCGAGGACTCGGGATTGACGTCGCCGGTGACGGTGATGTCCGAGGACCAGAAGACGATCGTGGTGCGGCCGCGGCGCGCTTCCTAGCGTGACCACGGTCCCACGCAGGCGCCGCCTGCTGGCCTGGACCGGCGGCCTCGGCGCCGCCTTCGTCGTGGCCGCGGCCGTGGTGGTGTGGATCGCCACCCGTCCGGAACCGACCTATCGGCCGGGCGAGGCCGTCCGCGGGCTCACCGCGGACCTGGCGCGCGACCTGCCGCCGGACTACCCGCGGGTCACGTTCACCGACGTGAGCGCCGAGGCGGGCATCACGTTCCGGCACTTCGCCGGCCGGCGGACGTCGCAGTTGCCCGAGGACATGGGGTCCGGTGCCGCCTGGGGCGACTATGACGGCGACGGCTGGCTGGACCTCTACGTGGTGAACGAGGCCGGTCCGCTTCCCGACGGCTCGCCTGATGCCCCCACCCCGCCGCCGGCGCGCGCCGCGTTGTACCGTAACCAGGGGAACGGCACGTTCCGCGACGTGACGGCCGAGGCCGGCGTCCAGTTCCAGGGCTGGGGTATGGGGGCCTCCTGGGCCGACTACGACAACGATGGCCGGCCCGATCTCTACGTCACCGCCTACGGCGACAACGTCCTGTACCGCAACAACGGCGACGGCACCTTCACCGACCGGACCGCCGCCGCGGGCCTGGATGGGTACACGGGGTTCTGGGCGGGCGCCTGCTGGGGCGACTACGACCGCGACGGGTTCCTCGACCTCTACGTCACGGGGTACGTCCGCTACCGCCGGCCCGCGGACCAGCGCGTCACGCGGCAGTACGACGTCGAGCAGCCCGCCGGCATCAACCCGTCGACGTTCGAGCCCCTTCCGAACCTGCTGTTCCGCAACGACCGGAACGGCACGTTCACCGAGGTCGCGGCGCGGGCGGGCGTCGCCAACGAGACGGGCCGGAGTCTCGGCGCCGTGTGGGCCGACTTCGACGACGACGGTTGGCCCGAGCTCTACGTCGCGAACGACGTGTCGGACAATGCCCTGTACCACAACAACCGCGACGGCACCTTCACGGACGTGAGCCTTGCGGCCCGGGTCGCGGACTACCGCGGCGCCATGGGGATCGCCGTCGGCGACTGGGACGGGGACGAAGATCTGGACATGTTCGTGACACACTGGCTCGCCCAGGAGAACGCCCTGTACAGCAATCGGCGCGCGGACCTGAAGGCGCGCGGGGCCTACCTCCCGGGGCTTCAGTTCACCGACGAAGCCGACCGGTATGGGGTCGGGCAGATCGCGCTGGACTTCGTGGGCTGGGGCACGTCGTTCGTCGACTACGACAACGACGGTCGCCTGGACCTCTTTGTCGTGAACGGCAGCACCCTGGAAGTGAAGGCCGACCCGCGACTCCTCGTACCGATGCGCGATCAGGTGTTCTGGAACCGCGGCGCCGACGACGGCTACTACGACGTGTCGCCCGTGAGCGGACCCCACTTCGCGGAGCGCCATGTCGGTCGCGGCGCCGCCTTCGGAGACTACGACAACGACGGCGACGTGGACGTGTTCATCGTGAACAACGGCGGACCGGGCGTGTTGCTGCGCAACGACGGCGGCAACAGCAACCGCTGGCTCGAGGTCCGGCTCGAGGGCACGCGGAGCAACCGTTTCGGAATCGGCGCGCGACTGCGCCTCGTTGCGGGTGGCGCGGTCCAGATGCGCGAGGTGGGCGCGCAGAGCTCGTACCTATCGCAGAACAGCGCCGTCGAGCATTTCGGACTCGGGACGCTCGACGCCGCCGACACGCTCGAGGTCCGCTGGCCCAGCGGGGCTCACCAGATCCTGGTGGGACCGGCCGCCAATCAGATCTTGCGAGTGAGCGAGGCAGCGGCTCAGCAGTTGCCGACGGGCAAACGACCGTGAGGAAGGTCGCGGGGACCGTCGTCGCCATCGCGGTACTGTTTGCGGTGGTCACGCTCCTGAAGCAGCGGCGCCCGGAGGAGGCCGATACGGCCGATCCCGGGGGCGCCATGGTCGCAGAGCGGGAGCGCGTGCGCGACTTCTGGGACGCGTACCGCGAGGCCACCGCGTTCCGCATCGCGGAACAGCCGGTGGAAGCCGCGGCCGCGTACCGCCGGGCCCTGGCACTCAACCCCGGCCATCAGGACGCGCTCTACTACCTCGGGAACATGCGCTTCGACGTGGGCGACTACGCCGCGGCGCAACAGGCCTGGCGGCGTCTGGTGGAGGTCGATCCGACCAACGCGCGCGGCCATTCGCAGCTGGGCTTGCTGTACTCCTGCGTCGGCGCACCCGCCTTCGTGCAGTTGCACCGCGCCGCGGCCGAAT
>JAOUDR010000375.1 GCA_029859185.1 Gemmatimonadota bacterium | reverse complement strand
GGGCCACGGGGACCGGTGACTCGGTGGAGGTGTGGGCGGCACTCACGCGCGAGGGGAACGCCGCCTTCATCGGAAGCGTGTCGTTCGCACTCGTCACCGGCGCGGGCGAGACCCTCCAGACCTGGGGTCCAAGCCCGATGGCCGTCTACTACGGGGTCAACCGACGGTTCGCGCTTCCCATCGAAGCGGTGCCGGGCGGGAACTACACGATCAAGCTGGCAATCTCCACGGCGCGGACGGATATCCCCGCCAACGTCGTGCTGCCCGCGCCGCCCATCGAACACCGAATTCCGGTCACGCTCCCGTGAAGATGGTGCGCCGGATGCTCGTCCTCTTGGTGGTCGCCGGTGTTCCGGTGACCGCGCAGGCGCAGCTTCCGGCCACCGGATCCATCTCCGTGCTCGGCGACGTGACAGCGGACGGCCTTACCATCAGCTCGGCGACGCCACTCAACTTCGGTATCCTGATCCCGGGAACACCGACGACCCTGAATGCCCGCACCTCCGCAAACGCGGGGAAGTTCGACATTCGGGGCGCCCGGCGCGCCGAGTTCACCCTGACGCTGACGCTCCCCACCGAGCTCCGCGTCGGGATCGGACCGCTGAACCTGCCCGTGACCTTCGATGGAACGTCCGGGTGTCAAGCACCGCGCGACAATCAGAACTCCTGCTCCACGTACGATCCGTCCACCGTGCTGACCGCGCGGATTCGCAACCAAGTGGCGCCTGACAACACGTTCTTCGTCTGGCTGGGAGGCACCGTCTCACCGGCGGTTGGCCAATCCCCCGGCGTGTATACCGCGGTGATCTCCGCGCTGGTGCAGTACACGGGCAATTAGCACCGTGCCGCCGCGCCTGCGCCGCGCCGCCCGCCCCGCCGGCCTGGTGATGGTGCTCGCGGCGTTGGTGTCGGCGCCGACAGCGGCGCAGGAACCCTCCCCCTTCCTGAGCCTGGTCGTCGAGCTTCGCATCGATCAGGGACCGAGCAGGCTCATCGTCGCCCAGCTGGCGGGCGACCAACTCCTGCTTTCGGCGCGGCAGAGCCTGGACCTCGCTCAGATTCCGGTCACGCGCTTCGTCCCGGGGGCGGCACTGGAGCTGCAAGTCCCCCCGGCGATCGGTCTCTTGATCCGGACGGACAGCGGATTCGTCGACCGCGCCGGGGACCGCCGGGCCTTGCTGCCCGAGCTCGCCCGATGGCACGAAGGCGAGTTGTACCTCGAAGCGGCATTCCTCGGGCGGTTGCTCGGCGTGACGGTGACCGTCGATCTGACCCAACTCGCTGTCACGCTCACCAATGCGGAGCATCTGCCCGCCGTGCAACCGGTCGCGGAGGCCCCGGTACCCGCCCCGCCTCCGGGCGGCGAACCGGTGACTCCGCCCGACCTCGTGCGACTCCTGATTGACATCCGCATCGAACACGGACCCGCGGGGCTCGTGTTTGCCGGCGCCCTGGATACCACGCTGCTGATCTCCACCACCGAATTCCTCGATCTGGCCGAGGTCCGGATCACATCCCTGCAACCCGACGACGCGCTCGAGGCGGTGCTCGAGCCCCGCGGGACCCGCATCGCGATTCGGACGGACAGCGGATTCGCCCAGCGCGGGGCGGTCCGCCAGCCACTCCGCCCCGGCCAGGCCGTTTGGATCGAGGGAGCCCTGTTCGTCGAGACCGAACTCCTCGCCGAACTCCTCGACGTGTTCTTCAACACGAGCCTGGCCGAGCTGGCCGTAGTCGTACGCAATGCGCGGGAGCTTCCCGCGGTGCAGCGTATGGTCCGTGAGCGACGGCACGCCCAGATTCAACGGGCAACGGGCGGCGACCAGGACGGTGCGCTCGCGATTGATGCCGGAAGGCCGGCACTCGGCGGCGCCGTGCTCGACTGGGCGCTTGGCGTGGACAACGTAGCGCCCCTGGAGTCCGGCAGCTTCGAAGCGGGCCTGGGAGCGGAAATCCTCGGTGGAAGCGCCCTCGTCATCCACACGGAGCGCTGGCTGCAATCCGCCGCGCCAAATAGTCGACGCACCGATGTCTCGTGGACCCGGGTCTGGCCAGCCAACCCGTACGTCAAGCAGCTGCGCCTCGGCGAAGTGCCCGGCACTGGACGAGCACCGCGGCAGGTTCAGGGCATCGCCATCACGAACTCGCCCTTCCTCCGCCCGGCGCTTTATGGCAGCTCGCCCCTCTACGGCGCCGTACCGCCCGGGTGGGAGGTGGAGCTCTACCGCAACAGCGCGCTCGTGGGCTTCACCACGGCGGGGCCGGACGGTGGCTACGCGTTCGACGTACCGATTCTCTACGGCACCAACCCCGTCGAGGTAGTGGCCTACGGACCGACCGGCGAGGTCCGTCGGTCCCTGCGAACGTTCGAGGTTGGTCGCGAACGCATTGGGGTGCGTCAATTCGAATACGGCGTCGCGGCCGGTGGCTGTGGTCTGGACCCGTGCCAGGCTACGATGAACCTCGACCTGCGGTACGGCGCCACGCGCAGCATCACCGTGCGGGCCGGTTCCGACTGGTTCTGGCGCGACACCTTGCCGGACTTGTGGCACCCGTACGCGAGCGTGGCATTCCAGGCGACTCGTGCCTTCGGACTGTTCGCCGAGGCCGTGGGGCACGCGCTGGTCGCGGGGCGCCTGACGTTCACCCCCACCCCGGACCTGCAGGCCGCCTTCAGTCAGACCCGCTTCGTCGACTCCGTGCAGGTTCCGCTGGTCGGGTCGGCGTTCGAGCGCGACCGGACGGAGGCATACGCATTCTATCGGCCGGGGATCCTGGACAGACGACTCATCTTCCGCGCGGACCTGCTGCGATCGGTGGGATCCACGCAGCGGACCCATTCCGGCCGGCTTGGACTCACGGCCCGCAGCCGCATCGGCCAGGCCGATCTCGCGGTCCAGACCAGACGTCAGTCGACACCCTTGATGCCAACGCCGACGACCGAAACGACCTTCGGCGCGAAAATCGCTCATGAGATCACGCGCCCCTGGTGGCTGCTCGAGCGCACCCTCGTGCAAGTCGGTGCTGCCGTCAACTCGGCCCGGGGCCTCGATGCGGCCACCCTGCAACTCAGTCGGCGCATTAGCCGCGCGTTCAGCGTGGACGTCGGCGTGGATTGGCGCGAGGGACGCGGCACCGCGTTCATCCTCGCCCTGCGGGCGGGCCTCTCCGCGGTGCGCTACACCAGCCAGAATCGTGTGGACCAGTCCGGGGTGAGCGGCATCCAGCAGATTGAAGGGTCGGTCCTCTGGTCCGAACGGGAACGGCGCATGGTCCTCGGGGACGGGCGTGGCCTCGGACGCTCGGGGGTGACCGGCTTCGCGTTTCTCGACGCAAACGGGAACGGTGTGCGAGACGCCAACGAGCCGGGCCTGCCCGGGATCCGCGTGCGCGTGGGGGCCTGGCTGGTCAGGACCGACGACGTGGGGCGGTTCCGCGTATGGGACGTGACACCGTTCGAGCCGCTCGTGATCGAAGTGGACCCCGGGTCCGCCGCCGATCCGCAGTGGGTTCCGGCCCACGACCGGTACCTCGTCTCGCCCGGTCCCAACCGGTTCATGCCGGTCGAGATTCCGTTCCTCCAGACCGTCGAGGTCACCGGGACGGTGCAACTGGAGCCGGGCGGCACACCTCTGGGTGGTGTCGAAGTCGTCCTGGTGCCCGTCGATGACGGGCCATCCTACCGTGCCCCGGTCTTTTCCGACGGCGCCTACTATCTGATGGGCGTCCGCCCCGGTGTGTACCGCGCCTCGCTCGCCCCGCGCGTCGCCGAACGGCTGCGTCTG
>JAOUDR010000374.1 GCA_029859185.1 Gemmatimonadota bacterium | reverse complement strand
AAGCGGGAGAAGTAGCGCAGCGCGGGCGCGAGCGCAGCCACGGTGGCGCTACTGTCTTCGGCGGCGCGGGCCTGCAGAGAGTCGAGGGCGTGCCGGGCGGTGCCAAGGCGGTTCTCGAGCAGGGCGGAATCCCGCTGGAACGCCGCGAGCGCCTGCGGATTCAGCCGGCCGCCGCTCGCGCGAACGCCCGACACCTCGGTCACGATGCGGTCGAGCAGCGCCGAGTCACTCGCGATGCGCTCGCCGGTGGTGTCGCGAGCCATTCGGGTCTGTCCCACCGTGAGAGCGGCGGGCGTGTGCTGGAGGGCCCGGCTCTCGTATCCTCTGGCGACCTCGAGATATGCTTGCCGGAGACGCTGAGCGTGGCCCGTATCGCTCTTGGCCGCCTGAATCCCGAACTCCAGGTACTTCGCGGCACTGTCGGGCTCTTGGGCGCTGCTGAACATGATGCTCAGGTAGAGCGGGACCTCGGCATCCGTCGTGTCCAGGGCGCGCGCCTGGCGAAAGAACGTCCTGGCGGAATCCGCCGCGCCCGCGCCCCACGTCCTGAGCGCGTCGTTGAGCGCGAACGAGGCAAGCCGCGCCCGGTGTCCATCGACGTCTTCCGCGCAAGCTGGCTCCAGGACGACCGCCCGGCGGAAGGCGGAGTCCGCGCCGTCGAAGTCCTTGCCCTCGGCGTAGGTGCGTCCCAGGTAGTACCACGCCGCGGCGTTCCCTTCTTGCCCTTTCTCGAGAATGGCCTCGTAGAGTACGGAGCGGGCCTCGTTGATGCGGCTCTCCTTCTCATCCTCGAAGCGGGACTCGATGGCGAGCTTGAGGTGGAGTTGGCTGCCCTTCACCAGGTAATACCCGGTGCTGAGCTTGCACGGCGGCTGGTGCGGGACCCAGACACCTTGCGCGGCGGCGGAAGCCGGGAAGAGGAGCCCGACGCCGACCGCGAAGATGAGACGGGCGCGGCTGAGCATGGCGCCTCCCACGGTGGCGGGGATGATTCCCCTGCCCGAATCCTATGGTCCGGGGGGACTCCCCGTCAAATCGGCGGGGATACCGGGGGGTGGTAACACGACAGGCCCGCAGTGCGGGCCTGTCGAGAGCGGGCGACCGGACTCGAACCGGCGACGTCCAGCTTGGGAAGCTGGCATTCTACCAACTGAATTACGCCCGCAAGTGGGCGGAGTATCATACGACTCCGCCCGAACTGTCAAGCTACTGCCGTCACGATCCGACGCGATACCGCCAAGCGGCGATGCCCTCGCCGACCGGGGCCATCGCGATCGGTGCCATTCCCTCCGGCTCGAGGGACCGCGACTCCAGTACGATGCTCTGCACGACCTCGCCCGCCTCCGTGAGATACTCGAACGTCACGGCGGGAACCGCCGTCCCCTCGGAGCGGAGGTTGGTGATGATGCCGCGGACGTCGAAGCTGGACCCGGCCGGCTCGAACGTGCTGATGGTGATCTCAAAGGGCAACGCCTCGATACGCTCGAGCACCGCCAGGGTGGAATCGGGCTGGCCGGTGAGCTGCAGCGCGGCGGCCAGCAGGCGGAGTGCCGCCGTGGACGCGGGATCACCGGCCACCAGGCGATTCACGACGGGGACCATCTTCTCACCGTATTCCCGCTCGAGACGCTCCTGCTCCGCCTTGGGCAGCGTGGAATCGACGTCGTTGGCCAACGACAGATACGTGTTGGCTAGGTTGAACAGCGCGTCGCGGAAGTGCGGGTTTCGCTCCAACCCGCGCTCGAACGCCTCTGCCGCCCGCTGCAGCCGCCTCGTGCGGAAGAGCGCCACGCCCGCCTGGAAGAGATCCAGCGTCGACATGGAGTCCGACATGATGAGCACGCTGTCGTACAGGGCGAGCGCCTCTTCGATCCGGCCGGCCGATTCCAGCGCCGATGCCTGACCCGTCGTCGCCTGGGCGTCCGTGGGATCGTGTTGCCGAAAGCGCGCATACCAGGCGGCTGCGGAATCGTACTTCTGATCGATGTGGTAGATCCGCGCAATGTTGAACTCCGCGTTATCGCGGATGTCCGCGTACTGCTCCTTCTCCGCGTTCTCCGGCCGCCGCGCGATCGCGAGGGCCTGATCGTAGTAGGCGATGGCGCTGTCCCGCTGCTGCAGGTTGGCGAAGATCTGACCCATGTAGTAGAACGCGGGCGGCTCGGAGGCAAAGATCGCGTTCGCCTCGCGCAACTGCGCAATGGCCCCTTCGTTGTCGCCGGCCTTGATGCGGTCCACGGCGGCGTTCAGGAGGGGCACCCACAGACGCCGGCGATTGTCCGTGATGTCCTGTGCGCAGTCGGGCAGCATGGGCGCCGCGCGATCGAACGCGGAGTCCGCCCCGACCAGGTCACGCATCTCCTGGTAGTAGCGGGCCAGATAGTACCACGCCGATCCGTTCTGGTCCTGGTCCTTCTCCGTGATCGCCTCCAACAGCACGCGACGTGCGTCGCGCAGGTCCCGCTGCCGCTGGTCCTGAAAGCGGGTACGGCCGGCGTTCTGGAGGTAGAGCACTGCGCTGCTGACCAGATAGTGCCCTTTGGGCACGTCGCACTGAGGGGGAACGAACGCGCGGCCCTGCCCGGTCGCGTCGGTGCCCAGCGTCGTCATGGCTACCGCTATGCCTGCCGCCAACAATCCGATTCTCATGCCTGCTCCTCGGTTTGCGAGACACGCTCGTCGTCCTGCACCATCGGGCCGGCGAGGGCCTCCGCCTCTCGTGCCACCCGCCACGCGGGTCGGTCGAGTCGGCTGGCCACCGCGGCCACGTCCTCGAATTCCGCTTTCCAGCGCGGGCCGTCGGGGCCGCGCCACACCTTCACTCTTACCCGGTTTCCGGGGCCAAGCTCCACCGTCACCTCACGGCGCGGCAGGGTCACCCGGGTAGTCGCTGCTCGCCGGATCCCGGCCGTCGTGCTGTGCCGCAGCAGCGCGGCGATCACAGCGTCCGCCGCATCCGCCGGGGCCAGTGCCTCAACGCGCAGCGCGACCCGCCCTTTCTTGCCCTGCACCGTCCACGCAAAGCACTCGACGGCCCCCGCCGCCAGCGCCGCGCTGCGCAGCGGCTCGAGATACTCCGGGCTCATGTCGTCGAGGTCGGTGGTGATGACGTCGAGCAGCCCCGCCTCCGCCGCCGCCTCTCCCAGCAGAAGCCGGAGCGCGTTTGGATACTCGGCCGGATCGCGCGTCCCCGCACCCCATCCCGATCGCTCGAGTCGCCAGCGGGCGGGCGGCCGGCCCCGCGACAGCGCGCGCAGCAGCGCGGCGCCCGTTGGCGTCGTGGCCTCGCCGGTCACCGGCCCGTCCTGCCGCACGTCCAGCCCCTCGAGCAGGAGTCCGGTGGCAGGAGCCGGCACCGGAAGCGTGCCGTGTGCCGCCCGGACCCACCCGGAGCCGACCGCGATCGGCAGGTGATAGATGTCCTGCACGCCCAACTGCTCGAAGCCCTCCACCGCCCCCACGATGTCCAGGACCGCGTCGGTCGCGCCGACCTCGTGCAAATGCACCGCCGCGGAGGTCGTCCCGTGGACCCGCGCCTCGGCCTGTGCCAGCAACTCGAACGCCCGCAGCGCGTGCTCTCGGACCCACGGGGTCAGCGGTGCCTGGCGAATGCGCTCGAGCAGCGCGCCGACGTGCGTTCCGTGGCCATGGTGGTGACCCGTCCCAGGCGCGTGGGGATCGAGATCCCCGGCACCAGGAATTGCGAAGTCCACCTTCGTTGCGGCGACCGCGGCCCGCGCCACCCGTGCTACCGTGACGCCGACCTCGGCGTACCCGAGCCGTGCCGGA
>JAOUDR010000373.1 GCA_029859185.1 Gemmatimonadota bacterium | reverse complement strand
ACGACAACGAACCACCCGGGCATGAACGGCGGCGCGCCCTCATATCGGTAACCAACCACGCCACACGGGGGTGGATTCGAGCCATAGTACTGACTTGCATCGGCCCAGACGGTGACAAAGACCCTCGCCGAGTCGCGCTGCACATTCGCCTCACCCTCCGAAAAACAGTTTCCAACGTCCGGCCGGCCGCTAAGGTAGGCCACCAGCGTATCGGTGGCCCTGATACTATCAGGCATGTCTATTCGCGAGACACGGACTTGGTAGAGGCCCAGGTATTCTGGCGGGCGATCACAGCCGGCAGCCGCAGCGATCAACGCTGCAATTGATGAGAGTCTGCTCAAACGAAGGCGAACGGCGGCAGCAGGCACGCGTGGGGAGGAGCGCTGTACACTTCCACCACCGCTCACCAATCCGGTTTGGAATCGCGACTCGTCTGACACTTCACACCTCAGGCACATATCGCTGACAGCCTACCGATATTCGGGCAGCCTAGCCGGCTCGCGGCTAGGCTAGAACAGTCGCAGCGTGTCTCCCTCGAACGGGCTGCCAACCACGGCACCCATGAAGCCCAGGAAGAGTAGGGGGATACCGACGACTGCCACCGTTGCCCATGTGTCGAATCGGCGCACCTTCACCGACTCGACCAAGTCCAGAGGGACGGCCCAGGTCAACGTGCCCACGCGGCCGCCGATGCTGTCGCTGCGCACCCACGGTTCGTGGAGTTCGAGTGGTTCCCCGTGCTTGAGCGTCAGGAGCACCCGCGATTCCTCCCGCACCGCGCTGTCCGGGGCGAGCCTGCTGACCTTCCACGACGTGCAGGCGAGGGCCTGGAGCATCAACAACAGGGCTGCGATGGTCCGGCGCATGGTTCCCTCCGTGGCGGGGCGCCATCTGCAACGTCACCGAGGCGTGTCATGCAGCCGTCAAGCCTGGGACGGGCGGAAACCAGCGTGTCGCTGCCGCACGGGGCCCAGTGCTCCCCTCGTTCTACCGCAGGAAGCCGTGGTGCAGACTACGCCAAGTAGGGGACTCGGGGTTCCTCCCACTGCCTCCTCGAAACGGCCATCCTGTACGCGGGTCGCGCAGTCCCGTCGCGGGAGGGGCGTCTGGCTGGGGGAGGCGTCCTTCGAGCAGGCGGGGCGTGCGGCACCCCGAATGATTGCCCCACGTTAGGGCGTGATGAGTGGGGCGCAACTACGAGGGGTAGTAGGGGGACGGCAATACCCCGTAGCGGGACTAGGGCGGTCGGAGATTGACGGCGGTGTTGACTTAGCTGCGCGATTCGTTGAGTGCCGCGATACCGCCCCGTCGCATGATGCCCCGACTCTCACTGGGGTTTCTCATGCAGACCTGGACGTGGTGGCCGCGCGTGCTTGACGCCGGCCTGACGCCCCCAGGCGATCGTGGAAACACACGCCACCGAGGGTAGGAAGTATGACCCCGAGCATCCCAAACGCCTCCACCGCCACGCTCGGTGCCGCGCTCGCCAGCTGGGCCTGCGACGCCCCTACCGAGCTGCCGGCACCGACCGCGCCCGCGTACGCGACCTTCGCGATGGTGGTCAAACCAGGGCCACTGCTTGCCGGCGCAAGGTGTTACTCCGACTGGGGGGGCTGCACGTATGGGTGGCAGGCGGAGCCGCTGCTGTTCGAGAACCTCGGCACGTCGCTCACTGCGGTCGCCCGCCCGTGCGGCCTCTCGAGCGACGGGCTGGTGCGCTGCCTGCCGACCCCGATGGCCGTCGTGGACGGGCAACGGGCGCGGAGTGCGGTACTCGTCGCGTCCAGGGAGGCCCCACGCCGGGAGCGTCCACATGCCCTTCGGTAACCCTGTCGCTCCGTCGGCGGTCCTCGCGGCCGCGCTGATCCTCGCCGGCGTGACCGGAGCGCCTCTCACCGCGCAGTCGGCGCCGGTCCCAGGCCAGCCGGTACGGGTACGCGTCCCCCCGGCGTGGGAGCGCCCCCAGACCTTCACCTATCTCGGCACCGCGGGCGACACCGTCCTCCTCGCCGAGTCACTGGGCAGGAACAGGTATGGGCCCACGATCCGCCTGCCGGCGACGTCGATCGCGGAGCTGCAGACGCGAGGTCGCGTCTCGGCGGGCCGGCAGGCACTCGGCATCACGGTGGCGGCGGGAGTCATCGGTGCCGGGGCCCTGGTGGCGGTGAACGTGACCAAGGACCCCGAGATCTGCTCCGCCGAGGAGGGCCTGTTCTGCAGCAGCGCCGTTATCGAGGGTACAGGGAACCTGCTGACCAATATCGGGATCATGGTTGCCGCGGGGGCACTCGGCATCTTCGCCTACCGCATGATCGCGCTGACCGGGTGGGCCACCGTGCCCCCCGAAGCGTGGCGCCCGGCGGCAGCGATCGTTCGTGGACCCGACGGCGGGTGCGCCCTGCGCATCGGGATGTGGCACGAGTTGCACGGCCGTCCAGCCTTCGAGTCCCGCTGACCGAGAGCCACCGGGGTATCTATGCGCTTCGACATCCTGATTCCCGCCATTCTGCTTTCCACCCGGCTGACCGGCCTCGCCGCTCAGGTGTCGGTGGATGAGCTTCAGCCCGGGGCGACCGTCCGCGTGACCGCGCCCACGGCTCGGACACCTGCCTGCAACGGCCAGCACGTCTTCGCCGGGTTGCGAGGAGACACCCTGATGCTGGGCGATGACGGGACGCTGTCGTGTCCCGTCGAGTGGGTGGACCGGCTCGAGGTGCAACGCGAACGCCGAGGCAACGGCTGGACCGGCGCGATCCTCGGCGCCGCGCTCTTCGGAGCCGGGGGCGTGATCCTCGCGAAGGCAGACTGCGCCGCGTACTGGGGTTCGTGCGTCAACGAGGACGATGCGGCCAAGTACGCCGTCGGCTACGGGGCCCTTGGCGTCCTGGTGGGCGGCGCCGCGGGCTACGGGATCGGCTCGCTCATCAAGTCGGACCGGTGGGAGTCCGTCCCGCTCCACGCGCGGGGCTCAGGCGCGCTGATGGGCCGGAGCGTGCGATGAGGCAGCCAGCCCGGTGGCTGTCCCTGGCGGCGGCGCGGGATCACCCTTCGCGATGGCGCCCCAGGTCCCTCAGCAGCCCCCGCTGTGTGCGCATGCGGCGCCCCTGGCGACGAGCAGGACCGCCACCAACGCCACGACGCCAGCCACGGCCATCCCACCCAGCACGGCGCCAGTCGTGCCGGACGAGTCGTATTCGCGCACCGCGACACGTTCGATGGTGCTCAGGGCCACGGTGACCGACGGAGTGAGCAACTCCAACCGGTGGAGCCCATGGGTGATGTCGTTGAGGGTAAGGCGCACCTGCTTCGGATGCTTGCTGGCGACGTACGCCTCGGGGGTCATCTCCTGCAGGGGGACGTAGTGGTGGCAGGCTGCCACATACACCACGAGCAGGACCGCGGCCAGGCGGCGGCGGAAGCGTCGGAACGTCGGCATGGTTCCCTCCTTGCCGAGATCCAGCACCAGGGCCACGGGGAGATCCACGCTCCCCAGCCGGATACGGACGTCCCACATGGCCACCGTGATGCAGCCGATGTCCGCTCGGCGCGCTGACAGCCGCTGGCTAGCGTGTGAAAGCCACCCCAAGGCCGACGCCACCCTGCCGTGGGACGACGCTCACGCGCACGCCGTGGAGCGGGACGTTCTCCCAGTGGTCGGTCTTGATCAACGAGCCGATCACCAATCCCCCGAGCGCGCCGCTGACGGCACTGAGCACCACGAGGGCCGCGCCCACTTGTCCCTCGGTGAAGCATGGGGCGAAGGAGCTGGAGTCAGAGCAGTCATCGACCCC
>JAOUDR010000372.1 GCA_029859185.1 Gemmatimonadota bacterium | reverse complement strand
CCGCTCGCGGTGCCACCGGATCGCCCCCGCCAACCCCGTGCGGGTGGGACGCAGGCCATCCGTCCCGCGCTCACCGGCGCCGTGCAGGAACAGAATGACCGGCCACGGCCGGTCCGGGGTATAGTCGGGTGGGACGTAGACCTGGTAGCGATAGGTCGCGCCCTGGTAGATCGTCGCTCGATCGAGGAATCCGGTCGGTGACCGGGGTGCGGCATCGCGTGGTGAATTGATGCAAGCCGCGGCGCACACCGTGAGGGCCAAAGTGACGAGGCCACAGGGGACGGCGGCTCCGCGCGCGCTCACGGTCGCGCACCGCTGGTATCGGTCGGAAGCAGCGCATCGATCGTTGCTGCGAGCACGTTCTGGTGATCGTCCCCGAACAGGTTCCAGCTGTTCACGACCGCAATCAACTCGCGCTCGGGGAAGACGAGCAGGTACTGCCCACCGAATCCCAGGCCTGCCCAGATCACGGTGCCGTGGCGATCAAGCCGCCACCACTGGTAGCCGTAGCCCCAATCCTGCACCCCCACCCGATCCACCTGGCGGGCCGTGGCCGAGTCCACCCAGCCCTCAGGCAGCAGGCGTACGCCGTCCCACACGCCGTCGTTGAGATACAGATACCCGATCTTCGCGAGCTGTTCAGCCTCGAGGTACAGGCCGCCCTCGGTGTCCGGCAGGCCCATCGGTTCGTACTTCCAGTAGTAGTCGTGGATGCCCAGCGGTCCAAAGAGGTGCCGCTCCGCGTACGCGTCGATCGTCAGACCGGTCGCGTCCCGGATGATGGCCGACAGCAGATGGCTGCCGCCGCTGTTGTAGGCCCACTTCGTTCCGGGATCGGCGTCCATCGGCTGGTCGAGCGTGAATTGGACCCAATCGCCCGCCCACTCGAGCCGGGCGGTGGTGTTGGTGGAGTCGAGTGGCCGGTCGGTCTCGTGCCACTCGATGCCGGAGCGCATGGTGAGCAGGTCGGCGAGGGTCGCGGTCCGGAGGCGGGGATCCACGTGGGTTAGGTCGTACTCGTCGAGGTACGAGAGGAACGGCGTCTGCACTCCCGGGATCTGCCCCTGTGCAATCCCAACGCCGACGAGCGTCGCGGCGATCGATTTGGTGACGGATTGCAACGTGTGCAACTCGCGTCCCTGGAACCACGGGTGGAAGTCGGGGTGCAGGTAGTTGTACTCGTGCAACTCGTTCGCGTCGGTGCAGCTCTCCCAGCCGCAGCCAATGGCACTGCGGTGCCCGCGGCTGACTGCCCGGTAATCCTGCGGGTAGCGGCCGCTGAACACGAGATAGCCGTTCTTCACCACGACCAGACGGTCCACGTAGCCGTACGCCCCGGCGGTGATGGCGTCGTGTAGGGCCTCGAGTGAGACGGGGTCGAGCCCTTGGGACTCCGCGCGCGCGGTCGTCCAGCCGTCCGTCGGCCAGGGGGGCTCGTGCCGGGGGCCACCCGCGCACGCGGTGACCAGGAGGGAGATGGCCAGGGCAGTGAGGGACCGCTGCATGGTGGCGATTCTCTGGGAGGGGTTGTTCGGAAGGTCGCACGGCAGGTGGGGCGGCGCTACCGGGGAGGGTGGCAGCGTGGCAGAGGGGCAGAAGGGCAGAGGCGAGAGTAGTTTGTTGAGTCGTCGTGCCCGCCTGCCCGCCTGCCCGCCTGAAGGAGGTTGCTATTCCGCGAACTGTCCTCCTCTCTGCTCTCCTCATCGCCTCCGGGTGGGCAGGGCGCCTGGCGGCGCAGCAGGCGGCGGCACCCCCCAACGGACCGACCGCACTCACGACGGACGGCGCGCGCATTAGGCTGACCTATGCAGGCGGCGCCGTGTTCGAGGGAACGGTGAGCGACTCCTCCGCCGAGCTGCGGACCCTGGTGGACACGACGGACGGCGTGGTGACCCAGGTGCTCAAGTGGACCGTGCGAGGGGGCGCCCCGTTCACGCTGGTCGGCACGATCGCGGCGAGCGATGAGGCGTTCCCCTGCGAAGTGGACCGCCGGGAAGACGGGCTCGCGGTGATCCGGCACAGCGTGGGATTGAGCCACAGTCTGCTCAACCGTGCGGTCTACGATCGATCCAGCGACTGGGTGCTCTCGCTCGACTACCCGGCGGCGGTGGTGGTGACGCCGCTGGATTCGTCCGCCTCGGGGACGGTGTTCCGGCTCGAGGCTACGGGACGCGAGGTGGCACTCCGCTTCCGGCCTCGATACTACGGTCGACACCGCGGGCTCACCCAGTTTGCTCCCTGGACGTATCGCACCTGGCGCCACTCGGTCGCCGGGTGGACCTCGTGGTTCGCCTTCCGTGATCGGGTCACGGAACGCGACATCGAGCAGACGGTGGACGTACTCGCCGAGGCGCTCGCGCCCTTCGGGTACGAGTACGTGCAGATCGACGACGGCTTCCAGCGAACGCCGATGGGGCTACCCGACACCTGGCTCGAGACCAACGAGAAGTTCCCGGCGGGACTTGTGGGTTTGACGGGCATGATCACGCGGTCGGGCTTCAAGTCCGGGCTCTGGACCAACGTGAGCTTTCATCAACGGGAGGAGGCGCTGGCCCATCCCGAGTACTTCGTGCGCAACGCCGATGGAACCCCGGCGTACGGCAACTGGATCGGCTACGTGATGGACGGCTCGGGGCCTGCCACGCTGGACGATCTCGTGCGGCCGGTGTACCGGACGCTCCGGGCCATGGGATGGTCGTATTTCAAGGTGGATGCGCTGCGCCATCTCCGCTACGAGGGCTACAACAGTCACCGCGACTACTTCCGCGACCGTGGCATCGATCCCCTGGCGACCTACCGCGGATTCGTTGAGGCGATCCGGAACGAGATCGGGACCGAGAGCTTTCTGCTCGCGTCATGGGGTGTGCGGCCCGAGCTGGTCGGGTTGATCGATGCCTGCCGGCTGGGAGACGACGGGTTCGGCTACGGCGGCTTCGCACAGTACAACTCGTTCAACAATGTCGTGTGGCGCAACGACCCGGACCACATCGAGCTGACCGAACAGGACGCGTATCCCGCGACGATGGCGACGTCGCTGACCGGCTCGCTGCTGATGCTGACCGACAAGCCGGAGGTCTACCGCACGGAGGTGGTCGAGGCCGCTAGGCGCGCCGCGCCCGTGCTGTTCACCGTTCCGGGTCAGATCTATGACGTGGACCCGTCACGCTCCGCGCACCTCGCGCGTGCCGGCACCGAGCTGAGCGGCTCCGGCCCCCGCGAACTCGACGCCGAGCAGCTCGCCCGGCACCATCTCTACCTGCTCGAGGTCAATCGGCCGTTCGAGCGTTGGATGGTCCTCGGCCGAACCGGCGGCGACGATCGGTTGATCCAGTTCGCCGAGCTTGGCTTGTCCCCGCAACCGACACATCTCGTCTTCGAGTTCTGGTCGCGACGGTTCCTGGGCGAGCTGGCCGACGGGTTCCAGCCAGGGGAAATCGACCCGCGGTTCCACGCGCAGCTCTTCTGTATCCGCGAGCGCCTAGCACACCCACAGGTCGTCGCCACGAATCGGCATGTCTCCTGTGGCGGACCGGATCTCGTGGACGTGGTGTGGAACGGGGCGTCCCTGACGGGTGTGAGTGATCTCGTTGCCAACGACGAGTACATCATCTTTCTCCGCGAGCCCGACGGCTACCGCTTCGGCGACGTCCGTGCAGCGGGAGCGGAAGTCGTGGACAGTACGTTCGTGGGCGGGCTCCGGAAGATCCGCCTGCACGCGCCGGGTGGCGGTCGCGTGCGTTGGAGCGTACGGTATGAGCGGGAGTAACGCCGGGCGCGACGGGCGCGACGGGCG
>JAOUDR010000371.1 GCA_029859185.1 Gemmatimonadota bacterium | reverse complement strand
TGACTTCCGCCGTCGTCAGGTGAAACGCACGGATCGGGAAGTCGGCGAACAGGGCCTGGGAGGTCACGAGCAGGCCGACGATGATCCCCATCGTCTTCTGCGCGTCATTGGTGCCATGACTCAGACTGTAGGCTGCCGCGGAAACGAGCTGGAGTCGCCGAAAGTGCTTGTCCACGTTGCGTGGCGTGGCCCGTCGAAAGGTCCAGGCCGTGCCCACCATCAACGTGAGACCCAGCACCATGCCGAGAATCGGGGCCACGAAGATGAAGAGGATGGGCTTCACCCAGCCACCGAGGATCAGCGCGTGGATCCCGGCCTTGGCCACGGCTGCTCCACCGTACCCACCGATTAACGCGTGAGAAGAACTGGACGGGATCCCGTAATACCAGGTGATCAGATCCCACGCGATGGCCCCACCCAGGCCACCCAGAATGACCAGCGGATCGACGATGGAGAGGTCGATGAGCCCGTTGCCGATCGTCCTGGCGACGGCCGTGCCGAACCCGAACGCGGCGACGAAGTTGAAGAACGCCGCCCACGCCACGGCGGCCAGCGGCGACAGGACGCGCGTGGAGACGATGGTCGCAATGCTGTTGGCGCTGTCGTGGAACCCGTTGACGAAATCAAAGATGAGTGCGACGCCGACGATCGCCAAGACGAACGGAACGGACTCCTGGATCATGCGTGCTTCAGGACGATCGACTCGATGTCGTTGGCCACGTCTTCACCCTCGTCGATCGCTTGCTCCAGGTTGTCGTAGATCTCTTTCCATTTGATGATCCGGATGGGATCCGTCTCGGTATCGAACAGGCGACCCAGCATCTCGTGATACACCGAGTCGCCCTCCTCCTCCAGCCGCTTGGCCCGGATGCAGTGAGCCATCACGTCGTCCTTGTCCCGCAGCTTCGTGACGGCCTGCAAGACCTCCTCGGTCACTCGCACGATCAGGTCGCACATGTGGTCGATGCCCTCGGGGGTCCGCCCGACCCGGAAGATCTGGGCGCGCCGGGCCGTGCCGTCGATCCGATCGATCACGTCATCGAGGTCGGACGCCAACAGGTGGATGTCCTCCCGGTCGATGGGCGTGATGAACGTGCGATCGAGCCGTCGCACCACCTCGTGGGTGAGCTCGTCCGCCTCGTTCTCGAGCCGCTTGATCTGATTGACGCAGTACGACGCGCGCTCCGTCTTCCCAGTCAGCAGGTCCTGCAGCAGCGCGGCGGCCTCGGTGGTTCGGCGGGCAACCTCTATGAAGAGCTCGTAGAACTCTTCTTCTTGGGGCAGCAGGTGAAACCGCACGGCTGGCTCTCCGATTCTGTCACGGTTCGGTCACGGCGCCATCACGATCGGGTACCAACGCGCGGCAATCTGCCGTCCGGGCCCGGAGGTGGCAACCTGGGACGGGCTGCGGGGGTCAGTGGCTGCTATATTCGCGGGCGTATGAGCCATCACGTCTTGGTCGTCGACGACGAGCCCGACATCACCGCCCTGGTGGCCTACCACCTGGCGAAGGCCGGGTACCAGGTCACCACGGCAACGAGCGGGTCCGATGCCCTGCGCGTCGCCGAGGAACACGCGCCGGATCTCGTGGTGCTCGACCTCATGCTGCCCGGGCTCTCCGGCTACGAGGTTCTCGAGGCCATGCGGCAGCGCCCGCAGACCCAGGACGTGGGCGTCATCCTGCTCACCGCCCGCCGGGAAGAGGCCGACCGGATTCGGGGCTTGTCGCTCGGCGCAGACGACTATCTCGTGAAGCCGTTCGCTCCGCAGGAACTCGTGCTCCGTGTGGGGGCCGTGCTCCGCCGCCTCGGGGGGCCGGCGATCGCGTCCGGTGCCAAGCTGGTGTTCGGTCCGCTGACGATCGACCGGGCCGCCCACCGGGTGATAGTGACCGGCACGCTCATCGAGCTCACCGCCACCGAATACAAGCTCCTGGTGACTCTCGCGGAGCGGCGCGGGCGCGTGCAGACCCGCGCACAGTTGCTGGAGACCGTGTGGGAGGCGCACCCCGAGATCCAGACACGCACGGTGGACATGCACATGCAGCGGCTCCGGACCAAGCTCGGGCCCGCCGCGGACATGCTCGAGACGGTCCGGGGTTTCGGCTACCGTTTTCGCCCGCCCGAAGGGAGCAAGGGCCGGAGGTGACCTTCGGCGCCCGCCTGCTGATCGCCATGGTCACGATCCTGGTCGTGACCGTGCTCGGGACCATGGTGGCGGCGGACCGGTGGCTGCGCTCGAGCATCGAGGGCTCGCTTGCCGACGAGATGCAGCGGGAGGCCCGCCTCTTCGGTATCGCCCTGCCCGACGACGCCGCCCAGCTGGCACCGGCAACCCGCCGGCTCAGCACCATCGGCAATCGGCGCCTGACCGTGGTGGACTCCACGGGCCGCGTCGTGGGCGACTCCGAGTTCGACGACGCGAGCCTCGCCCTGCTCGACAATCACCTCACGCGCCCGGAGATCGCCGAGGCGCTGGCCACCGGGACCGGCGTGGCGAAGCGCTACAGCGAGTCCACGAATCGCGTCGAGCTCAAGGTCGCCGTCCGGGCCTGGCCCGGCGTGGTACGCGTGTCGGCACCCATCGATCAGGTCGACGCCGTGGTGTCCGACGCCCAGCGCAGCGTGTTCGTGGCGGGACTCGCCGCGCTGGCGCTGGGCATCGTGCTGGCGTGGTTCGGCGGGCAGGAAGTCGCCCGCCCGCTGAGACAGCTCGCCGCCACGGCGCGCAGCCTGACGGCGGGGCAACCACTGTCCTACCCGGCAACGGCCATCCCCGAAGTCCGGCAACTGGTTCGCGCATTCCGCGCCATGCAGGAAGAGCTGGCGAGTCGCATGGACGAATTGCTCCATGGGCGAGAGGAGACGTCGGCCCTGCTGGACTCGATGGTCGAAAGCGTGGTCGCCGTGAATCAGGCGGGGGAGGTGGTCTTTTGTAACACCGCGTTGCGCCGAATGCTCAACTTCGGCGACGCGGACCCGATACCCAACCTCCGCGAGCTGTTCCGGCAGACGGAGGCGCGACAGGTCGTCGACGCAGTGTTGCAGGGCGACGCCGTGCTCGGCCGTGAGCTCACGCTGGACGGACGTGTCGTGCTCGTCACGGCGCGGCCGCTCCCCGACCGTGGGGCCGTGGTGTGCCTGCACGACATCACGAGCCTGCGCCGTCTCGAGGCCGTGCGGCGGGACTTCGTGGCCAACGTGTCCCACGAACTCCGCACCCCGATCACGAGCATCGCGGGCTACGCCGACATTCTCGCCAATGATGCGCCCGACCCGAAGACCGCCACGCAATTCCTCGAGGTGATCCGGACCAATGCCGCGCGCATGCAGCGCCTCGTGGACGACCTCCTCGACCTCGCGCGGCTCGAGTCCGGGACCTGGCATCCCGATGTGCAGCGTATCGACGCCGGCGACGTGGCCCGGGCGGCATGGGGCCCCTACGCGGAGCGGGCCGAGACTGTCGGGACCACCTTTGCCATTGAGGTGGACGAAAACGCGCACCTCCATGCGGACGCGGAAGCCCTGCGACAGATTCTGACGAACTTGCTCGACAATGCCAGTCGGCATACCCCGCCCGGCGGGCACATCCATGTGCAGGTGGCTGCGGTCGATACCGGAACCTCGGTGATCGTGAGCGACACGGGATCGGGCATCCCCGCGGAGCACCTCCCGCGGATATTCGAGCGGTTCTACCGCGCGGATCCGTCACGCTCGCGCAGTCAGGGAGGCACCGGGCTGGGCCTGTCAATCGTGAAGCACCTCGTCGAGTCGCACGGCGGACACATCGACATC
>JAOUDR010000370.1 GCA_029859185.1 Gemmatimonadota bacterium | reverse complement strand
CCCATCGACGGTCTGCTGGAACCGTGGGTCCGTCCGCTCTAGGAATCCCACGTGATTCAGCAGCAGCAGGCTCGCGTCGGTCCCCTCGTTGTCCCACACCGCCGCAAACCGGCCGAGCTTGGGGCTCCAGGCCCGGGTGATGATCGTCGCATGCATCTCGGCGGCTGTCGCCTCCCAACGATGGGCGCGGTCGGCCAGGCCGAGTCGCCGGGCGATGCGCGCGAGCCGGTCGCATGCGGCCCAGCACATGACGCTCGAGAACGTGTGCACCTGGGGGCGATCGCGGAATTCCCAGAGTCCGGCGTCCGGCTGATCGAACCGCGCGTGGGCCTGCATCCCGAGCTTCTCCAATCGCTCGAAGAGCTCGACCGACGCGCCCTGCAATCGTTCATCGAAGAACACCTGTGCGACCGCGAGGATCGCGCTCCCATAGCCGTCGTTCTGCACCTGCTGGTACGCCTGGTTCCCGATGCGCACCGGGCCCATGCCATGATAGCCGCGGAGGTCCGTGGCCTCCCGTTCGGGCAGCGCCTGCTCCAGGTGGATCCCATAGACGGGCTGGAGGTATCCGTCGGTGGCGCCGGCCGCGAGGTTACTGAGGTAGCCGAGGTAGCGCTCCAGCGTCTCGGTCGTCCCCAGCCGATTCAGCGCGTGCACCACGAAGTAGGCGTCGCGCAGCCAGCAGTAGCGGTAGTCCCAGTTGCGACCGCTGTTGGGAGCCTCCGGAATCGAGGTCGTCACGGCGGCGACGATGGCTCCCGTGTCCTCGAAACTGCAGAGCTTGAGCGTAATCGCCGCGCGAATCACCGCGTCCTGCCACTCGAAGGGCAGGTGCAGGAAGCGGACGAACTGGTGCCAGTAGTCGCGCGTGCGTTCGAACAGGTCGCGACCCGTGGCCGTGATCGGTCGCGTGAGGCTCTCATCCGGTCCGAGGAGCAACGTCACGGGGTCGTGCAGCAGGAACGGCGTTTCGCGCAGCACGTAGGAGAGCGGCACGTTGGTGGTGAGCCGCATGGTGAGACCGGGCGTCATGTAGCGTGCGTGGTTGCTCCCGGTCGTGATCTCCGGCACACGTCCGCCGTAGTCACTCATGGGCCGGAGCCGGATGCGGATCCGTGGGGTTCCGCGGAGGGGCCGCACGAGCCGGACAATCGAGGGCGGCCGGAAGAACCGCCCGTAGTGATGGAACCGCGGGGCAAAGTCAGTGATCTCGATGGCACAGCCGGTGTCGTCTTCCAGGGTCGTGACGAGAATGGCCGTGTTCGGGAGATAGTGTTGCTCGCTCCGTATCTGCCCGTCGAGCGTGATCTCGTAGAAGCCGCGGGCTTCGGGATCGTCCAGCGCCGGCTCGTGCAGCAGGCTTCCGAAGAATGGGTCACCGTCGAAGTGCGGGAATGGAGCCCAGACGATCCGGCCGTGCGTGTTCACGAGGGCCGCGAAACTGCAGTTGCCGATGATCGCGAGGTTGAGATTGCTCATCCGCGCTCACGCGTCGGCGACAGAGCCGCCGCGCTCCGATCGAGCCAGTCATGGACTGCGGCCACGCCGTCGAGACGGTACCGCGCCTGCGTCTCCCGTTCCACGGCCACGGCCACCGAGATGCCCTGCAGCGCGTTCACGGCCACGAACCCGTCCTCGTCCGTCCAGTCGTCCCCGACGAACACGGGACGGCGGCCCGCAAACGGTGGATCGGCCAGGAGTCGGCGGATACCGTCCCCCTTGTGCACGCCGGCGGGACGTAGCTCCGTCATCATCTTACCCTGGAGGACCTCCCAACCGGGACCCGCGTCGCGGGCCGCGTCCGCCAGGATGGTTGCCACCGCGCGGGCCGCATCCGGTCGACCCCGGAAATGCACAGCAAACGACGCGCCCTTGGATTCCAGGAGGGTGCCCGGGTGGGCTGCCACGAACAAGTCCAGCTCCGCGAGCGTCTCGGCCGGAAGCGTCGGAGTGGGATGCTGCCGCCGGTGCCGCGTGGCGTCCCGCCACTCGATCCCATGCTGCCCAGCGGCGGGGAGCACGAGCGGCCGCAGAATCCGGTCCAGGTCGTTGATGGCCCGGCCGCTGACCACGGCAACGGCTCCGCCCAGTGCGTGGGTCAGGGTCACGAGCCGTCCGCGCAGCGCGTCGTCAGCGGCCACGGCGGCCGGCCGGTCGGCGAGCTCGAGGAGCGTTCCGTCGAGGTCGAGGAAGAGGGCCGCATCGGGGGTGAGGTGGGGCGGCGTGACGCGTGTCTCGGTCGCAGAGGAAGGCACGTCCCAATATAGTCCAGCACGCGCCCAGCCTTCGGATCCCGTCGCGCCTGCGCTTGGCCTCACGTGGCACTGGGCTAGTTTCCCGACCATGGGTACCCGAGCGAAGCGCCCGCGGTCTGGCCAGCGCTCACAGTGGCCCCTGCTCATCGTCGCCAACACCCTTCCGATCCGGCGCCAGCGCGAGCGGGGCGTCACGCGGTGGGTGACCGCACCGGGGGGACTCGCCACCGCGCTGACCCCGATCGTCCGTGACGCGGGCGGCGCCTGGATTGGCTGGACGGGAGCCGTGGGGCGGATTCCCACGACGTTCCGGCACGAGGGCATCGCCATGGTACCCGTGCCGCTGTCCCGCCAGGAGATCACCGAGTACTACGAGGGGTTCGGCAACGGCACGCTCTGGCCGCTCTTCCATGGCGCGATCCGCGAGCCGGCGTACCACCGTCCCTGGTGGCGGGCGTACGTCGCGGTGAACGAGCGGTTCGCCGAGACCGTCGCGCGGCATGCGACTCCGGGCGGCACCGTGTGGGTGCAGGATTACCACCTCATGCTCGTGCCATCCCTGCTGCGTCGTCGCCGTCCGGATCTCCGCATCGGGTTCTTCCTGCACGTGCCGTTTCCCGCCGAAGACCTGTTCGCGCGGCTGCCGTGGCGGCGGCAGGTCATCGAGGGCGTGCTCGGCGCGGACGTCGTGGGTCTGCAGACACCGACGGCGGCGCGCAATCTGGCGCGGCTCGCGCGGCGGTTTGGGGGAGCGGACGTGCACGGGAACATGGTGTTCAAGGAGGGGCGCCAGACCGTCGTCGACGCGTACCCCATTTCGGTGGATGTCCAGGGCATCGAGCACGTCGCCGGTCTGCCGCGCGTCCACCGCCGGGTCGAGGAGCTGCGCCGAACAGTGGGCCGTGGACGCCGCGTGCTGCTCGGCGTCGACCGGCTCGACTACACGAAGGGGATTGATCTCCGGCTCAAGGCGTACGCCGAGCTGCTGACGCGCCAGCGTGAGTTCGCCGCGCAGACCGTGCTCGTGCAGGTCGCGGTGCCAAGCCGGGACCGCGTGCTGGAATACCGACGCTTGCAGGAACGCGTGGACGCCATGGTGGGACGGCTCAACGGCGAGCACGGCGACGTGGGGGTCGAGCCGGTGAGCTACGTGCGGCGCAACCTGGACACGGAGGAGTTGGTGGCCCTGTACCGGCTCGCCGACGTCATGCTGGTGACCCCGCTCGCCGACGGCATGAACCTCGTGGCCAAGGAGTACGTCGCCGCCCGCACGGACGGGCGGGGCACCCTCATTCTGAGTGAGTTCGCGGGTGCGGCGGCCGAGCTCAAGTCCGCGCTACTCGTGAACCCGCATGATGTGAATGGGATGGCCGACGCGATCGAGCAGGCGCTGGCGATGCCCGCCCCCGAAGAGCGCCGCCGCATGCGGCAGCTGCGTGGAGCGGTCCATACCAACACGGTCCAGGACTGGGCCGCCTCCTTCCTCAAATCGCTGAGGTCCGCCTCCTCCGCGTAGTCCCGCGCGCCCCCTCGCCTAACGGCTGCTGGCCGGCGG
>JAOUDR010000369.1 GCA_029859185.1 Gemmatimonadota bacterium | reverse complement strand
GCGGCGCGTTTCGCGGCGCTGCAGAAGACCCTCGCCGGGCTCCCGCTCGACCAGGCGGAAGCGGCGCTGGCCGCGGGACGCGTGGTCGATTCGGCCACGGGGCAGCCGGTGGGATGGGAGCCCGGCGTTGCCGTGTACCCCATCAGTGAGCAGTTGCGGACCCGCCTGCGAGCGATGCCTGTGGGGGAGTTGGGCGTGCGGTACGTCCTGCGTCCCTGAGCGACCGCGCGGTTAGATCACGCGCAGCACGAGACTCAAGAGAATCTGCAGCAGCAGCCAAGCTGCCAGCGGCGTGATGTCGATGATCCCGATCGGCGGGATGAAACGCCGCAGCGGCTCGACGATCCAGTCCGTCAGCAGGAATACCGGTCGCAGCCATCGGTTGAACCGACCCGCCCCGAACCAGGAGCCCACCACGCGGGCAATCAGCGCAAACAGGATCACCTGGGTGGCCAGGTAGACGGTCAGCCGGATCGTGCTGCGTGGCCCCGTTTGCCCGGCGGCGACGATCCGGCTCACTGTCGCGGAGAGCCACTGGAAGACCGTCAGGAGCAGGATGCTCCCGACGATCACGATCCCAAGCAGCCACCACGGGGCATCACGAGGATTGCGGCCACGCTCGACCATCCACCGTTCGATCGGGCGCAGGATGGGGTCGCTCATCCCCCGGATGAGTCGGGCAATGCGGCTGAACGGACTGATGCGGCGCGTCGTCACCGCCCAACTCCCCACCGCCACGAAGAGGGAGGTGCCGGCAAGCACGAGCACCGAGACGCGGAGGATCTCGTAGGCGTTCATGATCAGTCTGAATGAACCTTCATCCGGTGTTCATCGGGTGCGGTCATGGACGATCCAATGGTTAGTACGGGCGTCTCACGCGAGGTGCACATGCGCAGGGAGACCGAGCTTGTCCTTGAGGGCGGTCTGTTCGCAGGTCTCATCGGGTACTTCACGATCGTCCTGTTCTTCGTCGTCGTCAACATCGTCGGCGGTCATTCACCATTCGAGACCGCGGCACTGCTCGGGTCGGCGTTGTTCTTCGGCCTACAGGATCCATCACGCCTCGAGATTACCCCGGCGGCCGTGTTGACGTTCAACATGGTCCACGCCCTGGTGATGCTGGTGATCGGGTTCATCACGTCGTGGCTCGTCACCAAAAGCGAACAATACCCGGTCAGCCAGTATGTCGTGCTGGTCGCGCTCGTGTTCGTGGGATTCCATCTGTTCGGCGCGGTCTACTTCTTCGCGTCGCCGCTCATGGGGTCCGGTGCCTGGTTGCCGATTGCCGTCGCCAGCATTGCGGCTGCCATCGCGATGGGCGGCTATCTCCTGTGGCTCCACCCGGCCCTCCGCCAGCAGTTGCGACAGGTGCCGATGGGAGAGGTGCCCCACACGTCCTGATGGACGGCCGCAGGCCTCGTGGCTGATCCCGCTCGGAATCCGTCACTGGAAGTCACCCGTCGTCAGCCCAGCGCCTCGGTCACGAGACGCAGTTGCTCGGCCTTGTGCGCCGCCGGATACCCTTCCGCGGGGCTCGACCGCTCCGGCCGCGACACGTAGTGGACGGACACACCCTCCGGGGCCACTTCCACCAGTTGCGGCACGACCCACTTCCGCGGCCCCATGTTGGCGGGCTCCTCCTGGAGCCAGACGATTTCGCGCAGCTGGGGGTACGTGGCGACGAGCGCCCCAACCTCCGCCGTCGGGAACGGATACAGGAGCTCGATCCGGCCGATCGCCACGTTCCGGGCGGTGGCCCGCTGTTCGGCGGACACGATGTCGTAGTAGACCTTCCCGGTGCAGAGCACCAGGCGGGTGACGGTCTGCGGATCGCCGGGCAACGCCGGGTCGTCGAGCACGGGGGCAAAGTGCCCGTCCGTCAGGTCGGTGAGCGACGACACCGCCCGGGGATGGCGGAGCAGGCTCTTGGGGGTGAACACGACCAGCGGTCGTACCTCGCGATGCAGTCCCTGCCGGCGCAGCAGGTGGAAATACTGCGCGGGTGTGGAGCAGTTGGCGACGCGGATGTTCCCCTCGACCGCGAGCGCCAGATAGCGCTCGACCCGCGCGCTGGAGTGCTCGGGACCCTGGCCCTCGTGGCCGTGGGGGAGGAGCATCGTCAAGCGCGATGACAGCCCCCACTTGGCGAGGCCGGCGATGATGAACTGATCGATGATGATCTCCGCGCCATTGGCGAAATCACCGAACTGCGCCTCCCACAGGACCAGCGAACGGGTGTCCGCGATGGCGTAGCCGTACTCGAAGCCGAGCGCACCGTACTCCGACAAGGGAGAGTTGTGCAGCTCGAGCGGCGCCCGTGCCCCCGCCAGATGCTGCATCGGAACGAACTCCGTCCCGGTCTGGGCGTCGTGGACCGCCAGGTGGCGCTGGCTGAACGTCCCGCGGGGGGTGTCCTGGCCCGTAAGCCGGATCGGGACCCCGTCGACCCGCAAGGAGGCCAGGGCCAGCGCTTCGGCGTGGGCCCAGTCGATGGGCGTATCGGCCGTCAGCTCCGCTCGCAGGCGGAATTGCTTCACCAGTTTCCGGTTCAGGTTGAACCCGTCCGGCACGCGGTGCAGCTCCGCGTTCACTTCGCGGATCACGCGCTCCGCCACCGCGGTCTCCGGCTCGGTGACGGCGACGAACATGCCGGTGACGCGGTCGGGCTCGGCGCCGTCCCACTCGCCGTCGGCCAAGTCCGCCCGCAGCTCTTCCTGGGTCGTGATGAGTGTCTGATACATTCGCTCGGTGTCGGCGTCGACGCTCTCCTGCGTGACGACCCCCAGGCCGAGGAGACGGCGGGTGTAGAGTTCGCGCGCGGTCGGGTGCCCGTCAATCAGTTGATACATCACGGGCTGCGTGTAGCGCGGCTCATCACCCTCGTTGTGCCCGTGCCGGCGGTACCCCACGAGGTTGATCACCACGTCGTTGGCGAACTTCCGGCGGTACATCATCGCGAGGTTGATGGCCGCAATGCATGCCTCGGCGTCATCCGCGTTGACGTGCACGATCGGAATGTCGAACCCCTTCGCGAGATCGCTCGCGAAATCGGTCGAACGGGCGTCGCGCGCATCCGTCGTGAACCCGATCTGGTTGTTCATGATGACGTGCAGGGTCCCGCCGGTGCCGTATCCGCTCAACTTCGACAGGTTGAGGGTCTCCGCGACCACACCCTGTGCCGCGAATGCGGCATCACCGTGGATCAGGATCGGCAGCACGCAACAGGGTTCGTGGAGCGCGTCCGCCCCGGTGCGATCGGTCTGGTGTGCGCGCGCGTAACCCTCGACCACGGGATTGACGGCCTCGAGGTGGCTGGGGTTCGGCATCAGCCGCACGGCCAGGGACTCGCCACGCGCGGTCGTGAAGGAGCCATCGGCCCCGTGGTGGTACTTCACATCACCGGTGCCCCCGCGGGGCGTGAGGGTCTCCTCGACGGCCCGCCCCCCCTCGAACTCGGCGAGCAGCACCTCGTACGACAGGCCGAGGATGTGCGCGAGCACGTTGAGCCGGCCGCGGTGCGCCATCCCCATCACGATGTCGCGCGTCCCCTGCTCGTACGAGAGCTCGATGGCGCGTCGCAGCATCGGGACCATGATATCCAGCCCCTCGATCCCGAATCGCTTGCTGCCGAGGTAGGACTTGTGCAGGAAGGTCTCGAGCGTTTCGACCCGCATCAGGTCGGCAAGCAACAGTCGCTTGTCGTCATCCGACAGGGGAAGGAAATGCTCCCGCGACTCGATGACGCGTCGCAGCCACGTGCGTTCCTCGTGGTTGGCGATGTGCTCGATCTCGTAGGCGATCGTTCCGCAGTACGT